>DASVRH010000195.1:0-6955 GCA_036388715.1 Solirubrobacteraceae bacterium
GGCAACGCGGGGTGCATCAGCGAGAACGGTGCGGGGCCGTGTGCCGACGGCAAGTCGCTCAACGATCCCGAGTCGGTCACCGTCACTCCCGACGGCAACGGCGTGTACGTCACGACCACCTTCAACGACGGCGGCATCGCCGTCCTCGACCGCGACCCCGACAGCGGCGTGCTGACGCAGTCGACGACGAATGGCGAGGGCTGCATCACCGAGACGGGCGCCGGCGGCGCCTGCGTCGACGGGAAGTTCGTCGAGGCCGCGTTCGGGATGGCGTTCAGCGCCGACAGCCTGCACGCGTACGTCCCGAGCCGGGGCCTCGGGATCGCGGCGCTCGACCGCAACGCGACGACGAACGAGCTTTCCCAGAAGGCGGAACCGGACGCGTGCCTCACGCCCGCCGTCGACGCGACATGCCGTCCCGCCGCGTACATCGCCACCCCGACCGATGTCGCCATCAGCCCCGACGGGCTGAGCGTCTACGTCACCGCCGAGGATTACGACGCCGTCGCGATCTTCGATCGCAACCCCACGACCGGCGGCCTGACACAGAAGGCCGCCCCGGCGGGGTGCCGGTCCAGCAACCCGGACTACTACGACACGGAGTGTGGCGCGGCCCGAGCAATGGACCAGGCCTGGGACGTCGCCGTCAGCCGGGACGACGAGGGCGTGTTCGTCATCGGGAAGTTCAGCGACAGCGTCGCCGTCTTCGCACGGGAGACCGAAGGGGGCGACCCCGACCCCGATCCCGGTGACGGAGACGGAGACGGCGACGGAGGGGGCGACACCGGAGGCGGCGACACCGGCGGCACTGACCCCGGCGCCCTCCCGCCGATCGTCGCACCGCCGCCGCTGGTGACCCTGCCGCCGCGGCCCACCCCTCCCCCGCGCCCGTCGAGGGTGAGGCGGGTCACCGTGTCGACGAAGCCCCACAACGGCACCGTCGACATCGAGGTCACGACCGACGGCGCCGGGCGGATCGAAGTGACCTCGAACGCGCAGGTCAACACGAGATTCCTCTCCGGCGAGCGGGCCCGCCTGGCCGCGGTCAGGCGGCTGCGCGTCGCCCGGGCGCGCAAGACCGTGACGAAGGCCGGGAAGTTCAAGCTCACGCTCCGGCCCACGGCCAAGGCGAAGAAGGTCCTGCGGCGCAAGGGCAGCATCCGGGCACGGATGACGATCAAGTTCACCCCCGCCAACGGCACGCCGGCGAGCACCCGCCGCCAGAGCGTGACCTTCAAGCTCCGCCGCCGCTAGCTCACGGGATCACCACGTCGCGCACCGCGATCGCGACGGTGCGCGCGCGCAGGAACGGCGGGACGAGCGAGAGTGCGGCGGCGGCGCTCTCCGCTCGAACGCGCCAGTAGACGGTGTGCTCGCCGGTCAGGCACGTCGAGTCGGCCGGCTGATGACGCAGTGGGCTGTCGAACCCGTTCCAGGCGGCGAAGGCGGCTTCGCAGTCGGCGGGCTCGTGGCGGTGGTGGAGGTGGAAGTGGGACATGGAGGGCTCCTGGAACGAGGGGAGCGGCGCCCGCCGGGTGGCGGGCGCCGCGAATGAACGAGACGGATGTCGGGGCGGCTAGGCCTTCACGGGCGCCACCTCCCCCTCGGGGGCGAGCCGCGGCAGCCAGCCGAGCTTCGCCGGCAGCCACCAGTTGCGCTCGCCGAGCAGCTTCATGCTCGCCGGGAGCAGCACCCCGCGGATGACCGTGGCGTCGAGCAGGATGGCGAAGGCGAGGCCGACGCCCATCTGCTTGAACATCATCCAGGACAGCGTCCCGAAGATCGCGAACACCGCGACCATCACGAGCGCCGCGCTGGTGACCACGCCGGCCGTGCTCTTGATCGCCGTGGACACCGCCTCGTCGGTCCGCATCCCGCGGTCCACGAGCTCGCGCACCCGGCTGAGGATGAACACGTGGTAGTCCATCGACAGGCCGAACAGGACCACGAACATGAACAGCGGGATCCAGGACTCGATCGGCCCGGTGGCCGAGACGCCGAGCAGGCTGTTGAACCAGCCGTGCTGGAAGACCAGCACCATCGCCCCGTAGGCCGCGCCCACGGAGAGCAGGTTCAGCACGATCGCCTTGATCGGCACCACGATCGAGCGGAACGTGACCAGGAGCAGCAGGAACGCCGCGATGATCACGAACAGCATGACCGCCGGGAGGTGGGCGACCATCGAGTCGTTGAAGTCACGCTCGATCGCCCGGTCCCCGCTGGAGTAGGCCTCGAGCCCGTCGACCTTGCCGAGCGTCGCGGGGACGAGGTCGTCGCGCATCCTGTCGAGAGCGAGGTCCGACTTGGCCTCGTCCTTCGACACCGCGAGCGACAGCACGTCGACCGTCTTGTCCGGGCTGACGTCGTGCTCGATCCCGTCGCGCCCCGGGAAGAGCGCCTGGTCGGACCGCGCGGCCCGCTCGAGCCTCGTCACCGCGGCGAGGACCTCGGGCGACGTGACGTCGTCGCCCTTGATGACGACGGTCATCGCGTTGGTCTCGCTCGGGAACGCGGCCTTGAGGTGCTCGAACTTCTGCACGACCTCGAGCCCCTGGGGCAGCGTGTCCGTGCCCGGCGTGCCCGTGTCCATGTGCAGCGCCGGCGCGGCGAGCGCCAGCAGCATGACCGTCGTCGTCGCCGCCCACAGCAGCGGGCGCTTCATGACGCGGTCGATGACGCGCGACCAGAGGCCGTACGCCGCGACGCGCCGCTTGAGCCGGTCGACGCCGGGGAGCCTGCCCCGCTCGACCTTGTCGCCGGCCATCGACAGCACGGCGGGGAGCACGGTGAGCGACCCGAGCATGGCCACGAAGACGACGGCGATCGTGCCCGTCGCGAACGAGCGGAACGTCGAGGCGCCGCCGAAGTACATCCCGGCCATGGCGATCATGACCGTGACGCCCGAGACGAGCACCGCGCGCCCCGAGGTGGCCGCGGCCGCCTCGATCGCCGCCTCGTTGCTGCGGCCCTCCGCACGCTCCTCGCGAACGCGGCGCAGGTAGAACAGCGCGTAGTCCACGCCGACCGCGAGGCCGATGAGCAGGATCACGTGGCCGACGCCGTCGTCCACCGGCGCGAGCTGGCTGAGAGGACCGACGAGGCCGAGCGTCGCGACGACGCCGGTGACGGCCAGCAGCAGCGGGATGCCCGCGGCGATGAGCGCACCGAACGCGATGAGGAGCACGAGCAGCGTGATCGGCAGCGACGTCGTCGTCGCCTTCTGCAGGTCGGAGTTGAAGATCTCCTGGAACTCCTCCTCCGAGCTGGCGCTGCCCGACTGCTCGACGCGGAAGCCGGGATGGGCCTTGGCCGCCGCGTCGACCGCGAGGACCGACTTGTCGACCTTCGCGTCGACCGCCACGTCCTCGACCGGGTCGCCGGGGATCTCGAACGTCACGAGCTGCGAATGACGGTCCGGCGAGACCTCCGTGGTCTCGATCTTCTGCACGCCGGCGATGGCGTCCAAGCGCTTCGTGAGGTCCGTGACGACGCCGCGGAACTCGGGGTCGGAGGCCTCGTGGCTCGTGCTCTGCACGAGTACGAGCTCGTCCACGAGATCGGGATACGCCCCGTCGACGATCTTGGCGGCCTGACCGGACTCGCCGACACCGGACTCGGCGGCGGTGATCTCGTTCGTGCCGATCTTGCCACCGACGATGAACGCGAGGGCGACGAAGGCGATCCAGCCGGCGAGCGCCTTCTTGCGGTTCCGGGCGCTCCAGCGGCCGGCCCGCGCTGCGATGTTGTTGCGAGGGGTTTGCATGGGTACCACCCTCCGCCGCCGGGCCCCCTGGATCATCGGGGGCGCCCCCTGGACCGGGCTCCCTGAACCGGAGTAGGGTCGGTGAACCCGTGGCCATCGATTCCGGTGCACCGCCCGTCGTCGGTCGCGAGCGCGAGCTGGCGGTGCTCGACGAGGTGCTGGAGCGCCTGGCCGAGACCGGGATGCTCGGCTGCGTCGCGCTCGTCGGCGACCCGGGCATGGGCAAGACGCGGCTGCTGACCGAGCTGCGCGCCCGGGCCGACGCCCGCGGGCACCTCTGCCTGGCGGGGTCCTCCGCGGAGTTCGAGCGCGATCTGCCGTTCGGCGTCTGGGAGGACGCGCTCGACGCCCACCTCGCGACGCTCGACGCGGCGACCTGGGACCGGGAGGTCCTCGACGAGCTCGCCGCGATGCTCCCCGCGCTGCGCACGGAAGGCGCCCCGCGCCCGGCCGTCCCGGACGAGCGCTACCGCGTGCACCGCGCGATGCGCGCGCTGCTGGAGCGGTTGGCCGCGGACCGGCCGCTGGTCGTCGTCCTCGACGACCTGCACTGGAGCGACGAGGCCTCGATCGAGCTGATCAGCTCCGTCGTCCAGCGCGGCGTCGACGCGCCCGTGCTCCTCGCGCTGGGGATCCGGACGGGCCAGATCCCGGCGGGGCTCAACTCCGCCCTCGCCGCTCCGGCCGTCGTCCACCTCCCGGTCGAGCCGCTCGGCGAGAAGGACGCGCTGCTCGTCGCGGGCGACGCCGTCGACGACGCCCGGCGGCGCGAGATCTTCGCCGAGAGCGGTGGGAACCCGTTCTACATCGAGCAGCTCGCGCGCGCGGCCCCCGCCCAGGGACCGCGCGCCCCCGGCGCCGACGTGGGCACGGGCGTCCCGCCCGCGGTCGCATCGGCGCTCGCGCAGGAGCTCGCGGGCCTCGACCGCCGCGATCACCGGTTCCTGGAGGGCGCCGCCGTCGCCGGCGACCCCTTCGACCCCGAGCTCGCCGGCGAGATCGCCGGGCTCGGTCTCGACGACGCGCTCGACGCGCTGGACGCCCTGCTCGCCTCGCGCCTGCTGCGCCCGACCGACGTCCCGCGCCGGTTCGCGTTCCGCCATCCGCTGGTGCGCCGCGCCGTGTACGAGGCGTCGCCGTCGGGATGGCTGCTCGGCGCGCACGGCCGGGCCGCGGCCACCCTGGCCGCCCAGGGCGCCACCGCTTCCGCGCGGGCCCACCACGTCGAGCAGTCCGCCGGCCGGGGCGACGCCGAGGCCATCGCCCTCCTCCTCTCCGCCGGGCTGGAGACGGCCGGGCGCGCGCCCGCCAGCGCCGCGCGCTGGTACGAGGCGGCGCTGCGCCTGATGCCCGAGGCCGACCGCGGGACGCGCGTCGAGACGCTCGTCGGCCTGGCGGGCGCGCTGCGCCACGTCGGCGATCTGCACGGCTCGCACGAGCGCCTGCTGGAGGCGACCGCCCTCCTTCCGCCCGAGGAGGTGACCCTGCGCGTGGCGCTCACGTCCGCGTGCGCGGTGACGGAGACGTTCATGGGGCGACACGAGTCGGCGAAGCGCCGGCTCGCGGGCGCGCTCGCCGAGTTGCCGGAGCGGCGGTCGCCGGAGGGCGTCGCGGTGCTGCTGAGCCTGGCCGGGGAGTACTTCTTCACGGCGCAGATCGCGGAGATGTGGGAGGTGGCGAACGACGCCCTCGCCATCGCGCGCTCGCTCTCAGAGCCGGCGCTCGTCGCGTCGGCCGCCGCGGTCGTCGCCCACGCGGGCTTCATGCACGGCGAGCTGGAGCCTGCCGAGGCCGCGCGGGCCGAGGCCTCCGAGCTGCTGGCCGCGCTGAGCGACGCCGAGCTGGCGCTCCGCCTCGAGGAGGTCAACCGCCTCGGCTGGGCCGAGTTCTACGGCGGGCTCTACGCCGCATCGATGGAGCGCCTCGAGCGTGGGATCGCGGTCTCGCGCGCGAGCGGGCGCGGCGAGTTCATCCCGCTCATGACGCAGGCCTCAGGCCTCGGGGCGATGATGCTGGGCCGCCTCGATGAGGCCGCCGAGCTGCACGAGCGCTCGCTGGAGGGCGCGCGCCTCTCCGGCAACCCGTACATGACGTGCGCCGCGCTGATCACCTCCGCGCAGGTCGCCTGGGCCCAGGGGGACTCCGAAGCGGCCGTGAGGGCGGCGCGCGAGGGCGTCGCCCTGGCCAAGGACGCCGACAGCGGCGTCATCCCGGCGCTGTGCGCGACGGTCCAGGCGGTGCTGATGCTGGAGGCGGGCGAGAGCCCGGAGGCGGCGGAGCGCGTGGTCGAGCGGGCCGGCGGCTGGGAGCTCCCGCTCCTCCCCACGTTGTGGCAGGCGCGCAACCAGGAGGGGAAGGCGCGAGCCGACATCGCCGCCGGCCGTCTCGACGACGCGGAGGCCGCCGCCGCGCGCGCCGAGGCAGCGGCCGCTCGCTGCTCGATCCCCATCAGCCACGCTCACGCGCTCCGCGCGCGTGCCGCGGTGCTCCTCGCCCGCGGGGAGCCGGCCGCCGCCGCGGACGCGGCGCTCGCGTCGGCCGCGAGCGCCGACGCCGCCGAGGCCCGCATCGAGGCCGCCGCCTCGCGCATGCTCGCCGGGCGGGCCGTGGGCGAGGCGGGCCACCGCGACGACGGTGTCGAGCTGCTGCGCGGGGCGGAGCGGACGCTCGACGACTGCGGCGCGGCCGGTCTGCGCGACGAGGCGCGCCGCCATCTGCGCAAGCTCGGCGTGCGGGCGGGCCCGCGCGGGCCGCGCGGCACCGACGACTCGGGGGTGGGCGCGCTGACCAAGCGCGAGCGCGAGATCGCCGACCTCGTCTGGGACCGCCAGACGAACCGCGAGATCGCCGCCGGCCTCTTCCTGAGCGAGAAGACCGTCGAGTCGCACCTGCGCAACATCTTCTTCAAGCTCGGCGTCTCGAGCCGCGTCGAGGTCGCGCGCGCGATCGACGCCGCGCGCTCCGACCCGCGGTGAGCGCGACGACCGGCCCCGGCGCACCGCCGCTGGTGGGGCGCGAGCGCGAGCTGGAGCGGCTCGACGCGCTGCTCGAGGACCTCGACGGGGGCGGCGCCCGCTGCGTGGCGATCGAGGGAGAGCCGGGCATCGGCAAGACCCGGCTGCTCGCGGCGCTGCGCGAGCGGGCCGAGGGGCGCGGCCACCTCGCCCTCGCGGGCTCCGCCGCCGAGTTCGA
>DASVRH010000196.1:0-5456 GCA_036388715.1 Solirubrobacteraceae bacterium
CGACCCGGCCTTCGTGCCTCCGGCGCTCAGCGGCACGGTCGAGTCGCTCGCGCGCTCCGGCGACCGCCTCTTCGTCGGCGGCGACTTCGTGACCGCCGGCGGCGTCGGCCGGCTCGGCCTCGCGGCGCTCGACCCGGCGACCGGCGCCCTGCTCCCCTCCTTCTCCCCCGGCCTGCGCGGCCTCTCGCACACCGCGCGCGACCTCGCCCTCAGCCAGGACGGCGCGACGCTCTACGTCGGCGGCAGCTTCACCTGCGCCGGGGCGGTCGAGCAGGGCGGCGCGTGCGGCGACGCCCTCGGCGAGGCCCCGCGCCTGAACGCCGCCGCCTTCGCGACGGACGACGGCCACCTGCGGCAGTGGGACCCCGGCGTCGCCGACACGGTGAAGGCGCTTGCCGTGACGCCGGGCGAGAGCGTGCTCGTGGGCGGCGACTTCAAGTGCCTGAACTCCGCGGGCGACGACTGCAACGACGGAGAGGCCGGGCAGGACACGCGCCGCGGGCTGGCCGAGGTGGACGGCGACACCGGCGACACGGTCACCGCGTTCACGCTGAACCTCGCCACGCCGGGCAGCACGAAGGCGGGCGTCGAGGACGTCCTGCGCGAGGAGGACGGCACGCTGGTCGTCGTCGGCGACTTCACCTGCGCGCGCTACGACGGCGACGGCACCTGCGGGGACCTGTTCGAGCTCGAGCGCCGGCGCGCCGTCCGCATCGCCCCGAACGGCGCCGTCGACGACTGGGCGCCGAGCATGTCCGACCGCGTGCGCTCCGTCGCCGGCCTGCCCGACGGCACCTACTGGATCGCGGGCGACTTCCGGAACGTCGACGGCGCGGATCGCCGCCACCTGGCCAGGCTCGACGCGGACACCGGCGCCCCGCTCGCGACGCGCATCGGCCCCAACGACGACGTGCAGGCCCTCGCCTTCAGCGGCGGCCGGCTGTTCGCCGGCGGCTGGTTCGACGGCGTCGGCGGCGTCGTCCGCACGCGCATCGCGGCGATCGACCTGCTGACGGGCGAGCCGACCGGGTTCGCGCACGACGTCGACGGCGAGATCGCCGCTCTCGCGGTCGGGAACGGCCGCCTCTACGCCGGCGGCAACTTCGACGAGGTCGACGGGCAGCCGCGCGGCCGTCTCGCCGCCTTCGACCTGGCGACCGGCGGTCTCACCGGCTGGAGCCCGGCCGGCGCCGACAGCTGGGTCCGCGCGATCGTGCCGACGGCCGAGCGCGTCTACGTCGGCGGGCAGTTCACGCACCTCGGCGGGGTCGCGGGCAGCCTCGCCGCGGTGGACCCCGGCTCCGGCGCGGTCGAGCCGGGCATGCCCCAGGTCGACGCCGACGTGACGGCGCTGGCGCTCGCGGGCGACCGCCTCTACGCCGGAGGCGACTTCACCGGCACCGACTTCGGCGGCGCGCAGCGCAAGCACCTCGCGGCCGTCGACCTGGAGTCCGGCGCCGTCGCCCCCTGGGCCCCCGAGGCCAACAGCGGGGTGCGGGCACTGGCCGCTGGCGGCGGCCGCGTCTACGCCGGCGGCGGCTTCACCGCGATCGACGGGACCACCCGCCACGGCGTCGCCGCGCTCGACGCGGCCAGCGGGGAGCTCACGGACTGGGACGCCGGGCTCGGCGCGCTCGACGAGGCCCACGCACTCGCCCTCGACGGCGACGACCTGCTGGTGGCCGGGAGCATCGACTACGTCGGCGGGGTCGACATCGCGGGCGAGGCGGCCATCGTCTCCGCGACGAGCGGCGCGCTGCGAGCGTGGCGCCCCGACGTCGATGGCCACGTGCAGGCCGCGCTCCTCGAGGGCGGCGCCGCGTACGTCGCCGGCGAGTTCACCGAGGTCGGCGACCGCGCCCATCGCGGCGTCGCGACGTTCACGCCGCCGCCCGCGAACGTCGCCGCGCCCTCGCTGCGCTCCGCTCCCGCGCCGGGCGCCGGCGTCGAGTGCGACGCGGGCCGCTGGACCGGCAACCCCGTGCTCGCGACGTCATGGCTCGTGCGCGGCGCGCTCGTCGCCGACGGCCCGGTCTTCACGCCGGGCGACGGCGACGCCGGCGCGCTGCTCGCCTGCCGCGTGACGGCGCGGAACATCCGCGGCGAGGCGGGCGCGGATTCGCCCGCCGCCGAGGTCGCCGGGGCGCCGGGCGCCGGTGGGCCGGGCGCGACGGACGGCCCGCGCCCCGCCGGACGCGCGTCGCTCACGCTCACCGCCCGCACCGGGCGCGGCGTGAGGCGGCTGCGCAGCGGCGCCTACGTCGTCCGCTACGGCGCGTCGCTGCGCCTGCGCGGCGTCGTGACGAACGCCGACGGCACGCCCATGACCGGCGCGAAGGTGACGCTCGCCCGCCGCACGCTGACCACCGACGCGCGCGGCACGTTCGCCACCACCCTGCGCCGCCCCCGGCGGGGCGTGCGCCTGACCGCCCGCTCGGGCGACCTGGTGGCCCACCTGCGGGCGGGGGTCGCCCCGGCCCTGCGCTTCACCGCCGGCCGCGTGCAGTCGGGCCGCCGCGCCCTCGTCGCGGGCACGATCAGGGTGCCGAGGCTCGCGGGCGGCGCGGGCCGCATCGTCGTGCGCCGGGCAGGGCGGGTCGTCGCGAGCGTGCGCGTCGCGCGCAGCGGCCGCTTCGCCGTCCGCGTCGCCCAGAAGCCGGGCCGCGCGCGCTACGGCGTCCGGTTCGTGCCGAGGGCGGGCAGCGGCCTGCGGGGAGCGTTCCTGCGCGTCCGCCTGCGGAAGCTCGCGTAGGGGTTCGGGGTGGAAGTTCAGGGTGGCCCCCGATGCTCAGGGGGCCGCGCGGCCGCAGGATCCTCGCCATGCTCCGCACCGCTCTCTCCCTCCTCCTCACCGGTCTCGTGCTGGCGCTCACTGCCGCCGCACCCGCCGCCGCCCTCCCCCCGCTCGACCCCGACGGCGACTGGATCCCCGACGGCCAGGTCAACGCCCTCGCCCGCTCCGGCCAGACGCTGTACCTCGCCGGCGACTTCGAGCGGCTCATCCGCCGCACCGGCGGCGGCATCCGCCTGACCCCCGAGGGCCAGGTCGTCGATGGCCCCGAGTTCGACCGCGGCGTCAGCGTCGCCGAGCCCGACGGCGCCGGCGGCCTGTACCTCGGCGGCTCCTTCCGCCACGTCGACGGCGCCCGTCACGGGGGCCTCGTGCACCTGCTCGCCGACGGCACGCTCGACCCCGCCTTCGACGCGCCCGAGTTCGACGACCCGGTCAGCGCGATCGCGATGACCGACACGAAGCTCTACGTCGGCGGCAACTTCGACGTGATCGATGGGCCCGGCGGCCGGGGCCTCGTCCGCCTCGACCGGGCCACCGGCGCGATCGACTCCTCGTGGCTGGCGGGCGTGACGGGCTTCAGCGACGGCCTCAACGACATCGAGCTCAGCGAGGACGGCAGCGTGCTGTTCGCGGGTGGCTCGTTCGGCTGCGCGGGGCCGATCGGCGGCACCTCGACATGCGGCGACACCCCCGGCGAGACCGTGCGGTTCATGGCCGCCGCCTTCAGCACCGCCGACGGCCACGTCACCAACTGGAACCCCGGGGCGGGTCAGGCCGTCTCCGCGATCGAGGTCGCCAACGACGGCGACAGCGTCTTCCTCGCGGGAGGCTTCACATGCGTCGGCTCGCAGGACGCCGACTGCGGCGACGCCGACCCCGCCCAGGTCCCCCGCCGCCACGTCGCCGAGGTGAACGCCACGAACGGCGGCGAGGAGAGCTTCACGTTCGACATCGGCACCCCGGGCGTCAACGGCTCCACCGGCGTGTCCGACCTGCTGCTGGACGCGAACGACCGCCTCACGGTCGCGGGCAGCTTCACCTGCGTGCGCTGGAACGGCGACTCCGACTGCACCGACCCGGGCGAGGCGCCCCGCACCCGCGTCGCCCGCGTCACGGCGACCGGGACGCTCTCGGGCTGGGCGCCGTCGATCCCCAGCGGCCGCGTCTTCGACGTGGCGCGGATCCCCGGCGGCCCCGTCCTGCTCGCCGGCGAGTTCGCCGAGGTGGGGGGCCAGCCGCGCCGCCATTACGCGGCGCTCGACCCGAGCACCGGCGCGCCGCTGCCCGGCGACCCGAAGCCCGACCGCCCGACGAGCTCGGTCGCCTTCGACGGCGAGCACGTGTTCCTCGGCGGCGGCTTCGGCGGCGCCGGCGGCATCAGCCGCGGCCACGGCGCGGCGATCGACCTCCAGACCGGCGAGCCCACCGCGTGGGACCCCAAGGCGGACGCCGAGATCGACGGCATGGCGCTCGCCGGCGACACGGTCTACCTCGGCGGGGACTTCGAGCACGCCGGTGGCGCCGCCCGGCTGAACATCGCCGCGGTCGACGCGACGAGCGCGGCGGCGACGCCGTGGGCGCCGCAGGCCGACGGCCAGGTCAACGCCTTCGCGATCACCGAGGACAGCGTCTACGCCGGCGGCGAGTTCTCGGCGATCGGCGGCGACGCCGACCAGCCGCACCTGGCGAAGCTGAGCGCGTCGTCCGGCGCCGCGGACCCCGACTTCCCCGGGGCCGACGGCGACGTGATGGCCCTCGCGGCCGACGCGGACCGGCTCTACGTCGGCGGCGACTTCTACGAGCTCGACGGCAAGGACCGCGAGCGCCTCGGCGCCGTGGACCTGGCCACCGAGGACGTCACGGGCTTCGACCCGCAGCCGGACGCCCTCGTCAACGCGCTCGCGCTCGGCCACGGCCGCGTGTACGCCGGCGGTGACTTCGGCTACCTCAAGGGCGTCGAGCGCCGGCACCTCGCCGCGCTCGACCCGTCCACCGGCGCCCTCACCGGATGGAACGCCGTGATCCAGTTCGGCTACACCGTGACCGCCATCGACGTCGAGGGCGACGTGGTCGGCGTGGGCGGCTCGATCCACACGATGCAGGGCCGCGACCAGAGCGACGTCGCGCTGCTCGACGCCGCGGACGCCCACCTGCTGGACTGGGATCCGGACGTGTCGGGGCGCCCGCTCGAGCTGCTGCTCGCCGGCGGGTCGGTCTACGCGGCCGGCGACTTCGGCACCGTCGGCACCCTCACGCAGCTCTACCTCGCGACGTTCACCCCGGCGCCGGCCAACCTGACGGCGCCCGCCGTGACCGGCGAGCCTCGCCCCGGCGGCTCCGTCGGGTGCGACCCCGGCCGCTGGGAGGGCAACCCGGTGCTCGCCACCACCCTGCTCCTCGGCGGCGAGGCCGCGGGCGACGGCGCGGCGTTCACGGTCGGCGACCAGCACGTCGGCGGCGTGCTCGCGTGCCGCGTCACGGCGCGCAACGTCCGCGGCGAGGCGAGCGCCGAGTCGCCGGCGGTCGAGGTCCCGCGCCCGGGCGGGCCGGCGACCGGCGACGGCGGCGGGCAGACCCGCCCCGCGGGCGGCCCCGCGCTCACGCTCACCGCCCGGACGGGTCGCGGCGTCAAGCTCCTGCGCAACGGCCGCTACCGCGTCCG
>DASVRH010000197.1:0-1780 GCA_036388715.1 Solirubrobacteraceae bacterium
CCGCACCACCCGGCGCAGCCGCTCGATCGCGCCCGCGACGCTCGTGTCGAGCCGCCGGCCCTCGACCTCCACGAGCGTGAAGTCGACGATGTCGCCGAGCAGCAGAAGATCCGGAGGCCCTTCGGGCGCACACGTCAGGTCGTCGAGCAGCGCCTCGAGCTCGCGGTCGGCGGCGAAGACGTCGTGGGTGCCGGCCGCCATGTGCAGGTCCGACAACACGACGAGATGTCCCCGGTCGGTCACAGCAACTCCGCGAAGCGCGTCGCGACGCCCACGACGAAGGCGAGGCCGACTGCCGCCACGGCGACTGTCAGCGTGCGCGTGCGCGCCGGCGCTCCGCCCGCCCGGCGCAGCTCCACGACGGCCAGCAGCACGAGCAGGCACGCCGTCAGTGCCAGTCCCGGGCCCGTGCTCATGGGCCGCTCCGCAGGACCCGCCACGACTGCAGCAGCGATCCGCTCAACACGACCGCCGCCAGCAGGACGATCGCCCGTGTCGGACCCCACTCGCCGGCGTAGACGAGCGCCCCTGCGACGAGCGTGTCCAGCGCGATGCTGAGGGCGACAACGAGGCTCAGCGACGCCAAGGCGTCGCGCACGCCGAGCAGCGGCACGAGCGCAAGCCCGGGGCACGCGAGCAGGAACCACAGCGCGAGGGCCGGCCGCAGCGCGAAGTCGAGGTCCTGCCACTGCACGAGCAGCATCGCCTGCGCGGAGAGCAGCACGAGGACGGCCCAGCGCAGGCTCGAGCTCATCGGACTCCGACCGCCCATGCGAGCCGGTAGATGCGTGCGTCGCGGCCGTCGTAGGTCAGCTGGAAGCGCCCCGAGCTGCGCAACTCGCGCTCGAAGGCGTCGACGCTGCCCCACGGCGCCGAACCGAGCAGACGGTCGTACACGCGCTGGCTGCGCGTGACGATGACGTACGCCGCCGGCCGCCTGCGCTCGAGGATCCGCGACACGAGGTCGTCGACCAGCGGCCCCTTCGGCGGCTCCTTCTTCAGCCAGCGGCTGAGGACCTCATAGTCATAGCCGACGTAGTGCTGCGCCTGCCACGGGAGGTTGGGCGAGACCGCGATCAGCAGCGACCCGGGCGGCGCGATCCGGTACAGGCGCTCGACGCCTTCGACCTCCCCGCGGGTGAAGAGGTTCGCGCGCTCGTTGCCGTAGCGGGTGATCGTGAACGCGCCGAGCAGCAGGAGGCTGAACGCCATCAAGACAGCGATCCGTTGCGGCCTGAGCGCGGCCGCGCGCCGCGGGACGGCGAGGCCGGCGACCAGCAGCGCCACGAACGGCAGCGCGAACAGGTAGACGCGCAGGACCATCTCGCCGCCGTAGGGCTGCAGCACGGCCAGCGCGAACGGCGCGGCCGCGAGCGCGGCCAGCCTCACGTCGAGCGTCCTGCGGCGGCGCTCGCGGAGCACCGCGAACAGCGCCAGCGCCCACAGCGCCACGCTCGCCGCCACGCGCGCGTAGACCACGAGCATGTGCCCCTCGGAGCCCGCGACGCGCTCGCCCACGTTCGAGCTGACCGTGGCGTTGACCTTGCCGAGCGACCCGGTCAGCGCCGCGAGGTTCCCCGACAGGTACGGGATCGTCATGAAGGCCATCCAGCCCGCCACCGCGGCGAGCGTGAACGGCAGCAGCCCCCGCGCCGACAGCCTGCGCACCAGCAGCAGCGCCGCGATCGCGCACAGCATCGCGAACGGCGTCAGCTGGTGGCTGGGGACCTGAACGGCGATCACGCCCATCACGACGGCCAGCGCGCCCGCCGCTCCCGGC
>DASVRH010000198.1:0-1767 GCA_036388715.1 Solirubrobacteraceae bacterium
CCCCGCGCCCGTGCGGGTCGCCGGCCGCCTGACCGACGCCGCGGGCGCGGGCGTCCCGGACCGGCGCGTGACCGTGCAGATCGCCACGTCGCAGGGCTGGCGGCCGGTGACGACCACGCAGAGCGGGCCCGACGGCGCCTGGGCGGCGGAGTTCCCGGCGACGCGCTCGTGGGACGTGCGGGCGATCCACAACGAGGTCCGCTCGCCGCGCGCCCGCGCCGTCGTGGTGCCGGCGCTGACCGCGCGCGTCTCCGCGCGCCGCGTCGCGGCGGGCCGCAGCGCCGTGGTCGTCGGCAGCGTCCGGCCGCGCAAGCGGGCCATCCTCGTCGTCGCCTCGCGTCAGGACCCGCGGCGCCCCGAGCGGTTCGTGCGCTCCTTCGCCGTGCGCCGCCCGACCGCCGCGGCCGGGCGCTTCCGCGCCCCGGTGCGCCTGCGCCGGCCCGGGCTCTACCGCCTCAGCGTGCGCTTCTCGGGCGACCGGCGCAACGGGCCCGCGCAGGCGCCCGACCTCTACGTCCGCGCGGTGCGGAGCGCTAGCGGGGGGATGGCGGCCCGGGCGGGTCGATGATGTCGCGGCCGGTCGGGCGCATCGCGCCGTCGAGCTCGAGCTGCCAGTAGTAGCGCGTGAAGGTCATGCCCGAGCGGTACTCGCCGACGTGCGGCTCTACGCGCTCGCCGCTCGCCATCCGCACGATCAGCTCGGGGTAGCTGCGCCCCGGCAGGGCCGCGTACATCGGCGCGGGGAAGGCGCCCCCGAAGCGCGTGTTGACGTCGGTGATCCCGAGGCCGACCTCGCTGTCGCGGAAGACCTGGACGGTGCAGGGCCCGCGCACCTCGAGCGCCTCGACGACGCGACGACCGAGGTCGACCAGGTCGGGGGCGTCGAGGACGGTGCCCTTGATCGACTCGCCGCCGCGCGACTCGAGCATCGAGCGGGGGATCGCGTTGAGGCAGCGCCCCTCGGTGTCGCTGAGGCAGTCGATGGAGAACTCGTCGCCGTCCATCCGCTTCTGGACCATGACGTCGGTCCCCTCCATGTAGCGGACGAAGAACGCGGCCTGCTCGGCGTCGCGCGCGAAGTGGATCGACTCGGCGCCCGAGCCGCGGCGGGGCTTGACGACGACGGGGAAGAACGGCGGCGCCTCGCCGGGGAGCACGGTCGGCGGCGACGGCAGGCCCAGCTCCCCGAGGCGCTGGTGGGCCTCGTACTTGTCGTAGGTCGCGGTGGCGGTGCGCGGCGGCGGGACGAGCGCCTCGGGTAGGTCGCCGCGCGCCCGCGCCTCGGCCAGCGTCTCGATGTCGAGGTCGGTCAGCGGCACGATCGCGCCCACGCCGTGCTCGTCGCACAGCGCGCGCAGGGCGGGCACGTAGCCGGGGTCCTTGATCAGCGGGACGGCGACGCGGTGGTGCGCCGCGTACTGCGCCGGGGCAAGGGGATTCGGGTCGGCGGCGACGACCGTCGCGTGCCGCGCGAACGCGCTGACGATGTCGTAGCGCTTGCCGACGCCGGTGAGGAGGATCGCGGTCACAGGGGCCGTAGCATGCCCGCATGCGCCGCGTCCTCGCCCTCTCCCTCCTCGCCGCCTGCGCGTGCCTCGCGCTGCCGGCCTCCTCGCCCGCCGCCGTCAAGCGCTGCGGCCAGGTCAACGTCGAGCTCGGCAACGACGCCGAGGGCTCGGCCGTCGACATCCGCGCGCGCAACGTCACCTGCCGCCGCGCGCGGCGCCTCGCCCGCCGCTGCATGAAGGGCACGCTGACCGTCGGGTG
>DASVRH010000199.1:0-7348 GCA_036388715.1 Solirubrobacteraceae bacterium
GCGCGTCGCGCTCTACGGCGGCGAGCTCAGCGCGGGCGCGCGCCGGGACGGCGGCCACGTCGTGCGGGCGCGCCTGCCCCGCGAGGTGCCGGCGTGACGCGGACCCGGCGCGCCGCCGACCGCTTCCGGTCCCTGTCGGCGCGCGCCTTCGACCGCATGCTGGCGACCGTCGTCGGCGTGCCGGCGGTGGCCGAGGGCGCGATCATCGCCGAGGCCGGGCGCTGGCCCTACGCCGTGGCCGGCACCGCGCTGATGGCGGCGACGCTGGCGTTCCGCCGCCAGGCTCCGATGCCCGGCGTCGTGGCCTTCTTCGCGATCGCGATCCCCACGATCCTCGCGGTCAACGAGGCCGAGAGCTTCAGCGCGCCGTTCCTGATGGTGCTCATCTGGGCCTACAGCCTGGGGATGCTGCCCGACCTGCGCGCCGCCGCACGTGGCCTCGCCGTGGTGTGGGTCGGCGTCTGCGGGGTGTCGTTCGCCTTCGAGGACCCGGTGGTCGGCGACTTCGTCTTCCCGATCGGCTTCTCGAGCGCGGCGTGGGCCGGGGGCCGGGCGCTCCAGCACCGCGGTCGGCTGACGGCCGAGCTGCACGAGGCCGCGCTGCGGGCCGAGGAGGAGCGCGAGGCGCAGGCCGCGCGGGCGGTGGCCGACGAGCGCCGGCGGATCGCGCGCGAGATGCACGACGTGGTCGCGCACTCCGTCTCGGTGATGGTCGTGCAGGCCGGCGGCGCGCGGCGCATCCTCGAGCGCGACCCCGACCGCGCCGCGGAGGCGGCGCGGCTGATCGAGCGGACCGGCCGCGGCGCGCTGCTCGAGATGCGGCGGCTGCTCGGCGTGCTGGGGACGGCCGACGAGCCCGCGGCGATGGCGCCGCAGCCGACGCTCGACGAGCTGAGCGGCCTGGTCGAGCGGGCGAAGGCCGCCGGGCTGCCGGTGACGTTCGCGGTCGAGGGCGAGCCGCGACCCCTGCCCGCGGGCGCCGAGGCTGCCGTCTTCCGGGTCGTCCAGGAGGCGCTGACGAACGCGCTGAAGCACGCGGGGTCGGCGCCGACCGACGTCCTGCTGCGCTGGGCGCCCGACGCGCTCGAGGTCGTCGTGGCGGATCGCGGCCCGGCCCCCGCCGCCGCGTCCCGGCCCGGAGGGGTTCCCTCCGGCGGCCCGCCGTCCCCCTCCCTACCCTCCGGCGGGCACGGCATCGTCGGGATGCGCGAGCGCGTCCGGGTCTACGGCGGCTCCCTCTCCGCCCTTCCGCGACCCGACGGCGGCTTCGTCGTCCGGGCCCGTCTGCCGCTCGATGGGTCAGAGTTGGTGGTCGCGTGACGCCCCTGCGCATCCTCATCGCCGACGACCAGGCCCTCGTGCGCGCGGGCTTCCGCATGATCCTCGAGGTCGAGGAGGACATCGAGATCGTCGGCGAGGTCGCCGACGGCGCCCAGGCCGTCGAGGCCGCGCGCGACCTGCGGCCCGACGTCGTCCTGATGGACATCCGCATGCCGGAGATGGACGGCATCGAGGCCACGCGGCTCATCACCTCCGACGACGACGAGGGCCCGCGCGTCCTCATGCTCACGACGTTCGACCTCAACGAGTACGTCTACGAGGCGCTGCGCGCGGGGGCGTCGGGCTTCCTGCTCAAGGACGTCCCGCCCGAGCAGCTCGCGTCGGGGATCCGCGTCGTCGCGGCGGGCGACGCGCTGCTCGCCCCGGCCATCACCAAGCGCCTGATCCAGGAGTTCGCCGCCGGCCGTCCCGCCGAGGCGCCCGAGCCGCCGGCCTCGTTCGAGGACCTGACCGCGCGCGAGCTCGAGGTGTTCAAGCTGATCGCCCGCGGCCTCTCCAACGCGGAGATCGCGGCCGAGCTCGTCGTGTCCGAGACGACGGTCAAGACGCACGTGGCGCGGCTGCTGATGAAGCTCAGCCTGCGCGACCGCGTGCAGGCGGTCGTGCTCGCCTACGAGTCCGGGCTCGTCACGCCCGGCGCCGCCTGATCAGCAGGGCAGGAACGGCCCCATGATCCGCGGCGGCTCGCCGTTCGCGAGGTTGTAGACCGTCGACTGGGCGAAGCCCGGGGCGGCCTGGATGACTTCCTTGACGCACGGCGGGACCGGGTCGGCGGTGGTGCTGGCGCCGGCCGAGGCCGGGGCGGCGAACGCCGCGGCGGCGGCGACGGTGGTGAGTGCAGCGAGACGGAACATGTCTGGCAGAACGCCGCTCGGAGAGAGAACTTGCGCGATCAGTCGATGACGCGCGGTCATCTCCGCTTCCAGAACATCCAGCGCGGCGGCTCGCCCTGCCCGCCGCCGCCCTCTTCCCCGCCGATCATCTCGTCGAGCGAACGTGAGGTGGCGCCCAGACCGTGAAGCCCCCCACCTCGGCGAGGACGCTCGCGTAGGCGAGGGCGCGCTCCATCTTCTCGTCGGCCTCCGCGCCGGTGAAGTGGTAGGGCACGCTGACGCCGACCTCCTCGTCCGACACGGTGACGAGCACCGATCCGCTGCAGCATGACCCCTTCGGGGATCCGGTACCCGTGCAGGTCGTAGCTCACGGAAGCTGTTTACCCCCGACGCGTCAGCGAGTGCGTGTTGAGGTGGATGCCGCCGTCCACGCTCAGCGCCTCGCCGGTGATCGCGCCCGCGGCCTCGCTCGCGAGGAAGGCCGTGGTCGCCGCGATCTCCTCGGGCTCGACGAGACGGCCGATCGGCATCCCGGCAGAGGCGCGCTCGCGGATCTCCTCCGGCATCGCGAGCACCGCCTCGGTCGCGACGAGGCCGGGGAGGATCGCGTTCGCCGTGATGCCCTTGTGCGCGTTCTCGGCCGCGACCGTCCTCGTCAGGCCGAGCAGCCCCGCCTTCGACGCCGCGTAGGCGACCTGGCCGGGCAGCCCGGAGCGGGCCGCGCCGCTCGAGATGACGACGATGCGGCCGAAGCCGCGCTCTCGCATCCCCGGCAGGCAGGCCTGGATCACGCGGAAGGCGCCCGTCAGGTTGACGTCGATGTCGCGCTGCCACTGCTCGCGCGTCATCCGGTGCGCGGGCGCGATCGTCGTGGTGATCCCGGCGTTGGAGACGCAGACGTCGACGTCGCCCAGGTCCGGCAGCTCGCCGTCGCTCGCCACGTCGAACTCGAAGTCCGCGGGCTGGTCGCGGTCGAGCACCACGACGTCGAGGCCGTCCGCCCGCAGGCGCGCGACGATCGCCGCGCCGATCCCGCGCGCGCCGCCGGTGACCAAGGCTCTCACCGCACTCCCTCCGCGAACCTCTTCAGCCCCGCCTGCGTCGCCGGGTCGAAGATCGAGCGCATGAAGCACGCCGCCTCGATCTGGAGCCCCTCGTCGAGGTCCCAGCCCCGCTCGGCCGCCTCGAGGTCGGTCCGGATCGCCGGCTGCGGCAGGGCGGCGATGGTCTCGGCGAGCTCGATCGCCCGGTCGACGCACGTCCCGCTCGGCACGACCTCGTTGACCAGCCCGATCGCGTGCGCCTCGCGCGCGTCGATCACACGGCCGGTGACGATGAGCTCCATCGCGCGGCGCCAGCCGACGATGCGGGGCAGCCGCTGCGTGCCGCCGTCGGCGAGGCCGACGTTCCAGCGCCGGCACGTCACGCCGAAGGTCGCGTGCTCGTCGGCGACCGCCATGTGCGTCCAGCACGCCCACTCCAGGCCGCCGGCGAGCGCCGCGCCGTTGATCGCGGCGATCGTCGGCTTGTGGACCTTCGTCCAGCGCGACGGGCCGAGCACGCCGTCGGCGTCGTCGAGCCGGACCTCGCCGCCGCGGGCCGCCGTCAGATCTCCGCCGGCACAGAACGCCTGGTCGCCCGCGCCGGTGAGGACGCCGACCAGCGCGTCGTCCTCGTCGAGGAACCGCTGCCACGCCGCCTTCAGCTCGACGTGGGTCCGCGGGCCGATGCAGTTGCGGACCTCCGGGCGGTCGATGGTGATCAGCGCGACCGGCCCGCGGCGCTCGTAGAGGACGTGGGCGCCCCCGCTCACGCCGCCCTCCCCTCGTCGGTCCGGTCGTAGAAGCGCTGCAGCAGCCCGAGCGTCTCCTCGCGGTCGGCGCACGTGTACGCGTTCCACGCCTCCGCGCGGAGCTGGGCGTCGAGGTCGAGCCCGATGACCTCGGCGATGGTCTCCTTCGCGCTGCGCACGGCGCGCTGCGAATTGCGCAGGATCTGGCGGGCGACGGTCTCGCACTCCTCCATCAGCTGCTCGTGGGGGACGACCTTGGTGACGATGTGCCAGTCGAGCGCCTGCCGCGCGTCGATCGGCTCGGCGGTCAGGAGCATGTGCGACGCCACGCCTGCCCCGCAGGCGTTGACGAGCCGGACGATCCCGCCGTCGCCGTGGTGGTAGCCGCGCCGTGCCTCGAAGGAGCCGAACCGCGCGCGGTCCGACGCGATCCTGATGTCGCACGCCATCGCCTGCTCGAGGCCGCCGGCGAGCGCCCACCCGTTCACCGCGCCGATGATCGGCTTGCGGATCGTGTGCAGGCCGCGGGTGAACGCGCCGAAGCCCATGTCGACGATCGCCCGGAGGTCCTTCTCGCCCTTGATGACCGGGGGGATGTAGTTCTTGAGGTCCGCGCCGGCGCAGAACGCGTCGCCCGCGCCGGTGAGGATCGCGACGTCGACCTCGTCGTCGTCGCGGAAGTCCGTCCACGTCTCGACGAGACGCGCCTGCATCTCCCAGTCGATGCAGTTCTTCACCTCCGGCCGGTTGAAGGTGATGTACGCGATCCGGTCGCGCTTCTCGTACAGGACGCTGCTCACTGGCTCGGCTCCTTGACTCGGACGGCGGCGACGACCAGCCGCCACAGCTGATCGGCGAGGACCTCGCGCGCGGGCGGCTCGCGCCGCGCCATGACCTCGACGAGCGCCTGCCGGACGCCGCCGAGGATCAGCGCGGCGGCGATGCCCGCGTCGATGTCCTCCGGGATCTCGCCGTCGCGCTGCCCGCGGACGACGTTCTGCGTGCCACGCGCCACCTGGATGCGCAGGTGGCGCGCCTCGACCGCCGCGACCTCCGGGTCGCGCGACATGCGGGCGAGCACGATCGGGGCGAGCGGGTCGTCGTAGTGGAAGGCGACCGCCATCTCGGTCCGCCGGCGCTCGCGCTCGGCCCAGCCCGCGCCGGGCGCCGGGTCGATCTCGAGGACCTCCGCGTCGAAGCGGACGTAGAAGTCGCCGACGACCGCCGCGAGCAGCCCCGCCTTCGACCCGAAGTGGCGGTAGATCAACCCGACCGACACCCCGGCCCGCGCGGCGACGGACCCGACCTCGAGCACCCCGCGACGCTCGACGAGCTCCTCGGCGGCGGCCCGCAGGAGCGCGTCCCGCCCGGTCCCCCGCTCCACCTTGACGCCGCCGGCCATGCCCGGCATCATGAAGTGAGTTCACTTCACCGTCAAGGGACGAGGCTTCATGGGCGATCGGTGGTTCGAGGAGGAGGAGCTGCGCGACATGGCGCGGCCGACGATGGAGCGGATCGTCGAGGCGGTCGACGCCGGCGACCTCGAGGAGGCGAAGCGGCTGGCGCGCGAGGGCCAGGGCGAGTGGCTGATGCTCCACGACCTGATGGCCGAGTCGATCCTCTCGCTGATCTCGTTCGTCCAGGAGAAGCTCGGCGACGGCGGCGTCAAGGAGGCGTGGGAGTTCGGCCTCGAGCGGGGGTGGAAGCGCCACCACGGCGCGATCGAGAAGCTCGACCGCAGGTCGGTCGTCGGCCTGCTCGCCGCGACCTGGCGGGCGCACTCGGCCGGCGGCGTCGGCGAGCATCCCGGTCGCTTCACGATCACCGAGGACGACGAGAAGGTCACGTTCACGATGAACCCATGCGGGTCGGGCCAGCGGCTCGTGCGGCGCGGCCTCTACGAGTCGGCCGGCTACGGCCGCACGCGTCACGCGCACGACTGGTCCTACGGGCGCGCCGACTTCCCGCTCTACTGCACGCACTGCTCGTTCATGAACGAGTCCCTGCCGATCCAGTGGAGCGGCTATCCGCTGTACCCGAGCGACCCGCCGGAGGACTACTCGACGGACCCCTGCACCTGGTACTGGTACAAGGAGCTCGAGGACATCCCGTCCCGGCACTGGCGCCGTTACGGGGCGGTGAAGCCGGGGTCGCCCAAGGCTTAGGTGGATCCCCGATTCACTCCGGCGGGGGGTCCACGAGGGTCGTGGCATGCGCTTCACCACCACCCTCTGCCTCGCGGTGCTGGGGGCCGGCGTCGCCGCCGCCCCGGCGGCCGCGGACGGCAGCCTCAGCTTCGTCAAGGACGGCAACGTCTTCGTCTCGGCGCCCGACGGCTCCGGCGCGAAGCAGCTCACGACCGACGGCGGCTACGAGTCGCCCTCGCAGGCCGACGACGGCACGGTCGTCGCCGCGCGCCAGACCCAGGAGGGCGAGCGGACGCCGCGGCGCCTGCACCGCATGGACCGCGACGGGCAGCTGCTCAACCCGCCGGTGGTCACCGTGCCGGTCGACAACTCGTACTACATCGGGCCGCTGCAGCCGAAGGTCTCGCCCGACGGGCGCTACGTGGCCTACCACTACTTCTACACCGGCCCGCTGACCGACGACGCGCTGCCGACGACGTCGATCTCCTACTCCGACCGCGACACGGTCAACGGCGAGATCACGAGCACGCTCGGCGACTACATGAACCCGTCGTGGCTGCAGGACGGCCGGCTCGCCGTCTGGTACGCGGCGGAGCGCACATACCACGCCGACCTCTACAACCCCGACGGCTCGGTGACCAACTGGTTCGGCGACAGCGAGGTCAGCCCGCTGCTGCTCGACGGCGAGGTCTCGGCCGACGGCTCGCGCCTGGCCGCGCTGGGCAACGACTCGCTGCGGCTCTACGAGATCCCCGGCGGGCCGGCCAACGCGCCGCAGTTCCGCTGCGCGATCGCCGACGGCTCGATCAAGGAGCCGACCTGGTCGCCCGACGGCCGGCAGCTCGCCTACGAGGCGCCGGACGGGATCCACGTCGTCGCGCTCGACGACCTCGGCTCGTGCTCGTCGGCCGCGCGGACGCTCGTCGTCCCGGGCGGCGCCGACCCTGATTGGGGTCCCGCGGCGCCGCCGAGCGCGCCCAAGGGCCCGGAGGGCCCGAGCGGGCCGGGAGGCCCGGACGGCCCGCAGCAGCCGACCCAGCCCACCAACCCGACCCAGCCGGGCGCCGCGCTGGCGATCGTCCGCGCGCCGAAGACGATGCGCGCCGGCGCCCTGCGCCGCGGGCTCAAGCTCACCGTTCGGTGCCAGGCCGCGTGCGCGATCACGGCGAGGCTGGCCAGCGGCGCGACGACGCTCGCCTCCGGCCGCGGCCGCGGCGCGGCGGGCCAGGACGCGA
>DASVRH010000200.1:0-10581 GCA_036388715.1 Solirubrobacteraceae bacterium
GGCGATCGCGATCGCCGCCCCCGCCGCGACGGCGACCGCCACGCCGATCCAGTGGGCGACGGGCGAGCGGCCCTCGAGCCGGTTCGGCTTGCCGGCGAGGCGGTCGGTCTCCAGATCCGTGAGGTCGTTGAGCAGGCTGACGTACGCCGCCCCGGGCGCCAGCGCGAGCAGGGCGAGGAGCAGCGCGCCGCCGACGTCGAGCAGCGACGTCCCGGCGAAGAACGCGCTCGCGTACGCGGTCCCGGCCATGGGCGCGAGCTTGTGCTCCCACCATTCGCCGACCCGCGCCGCGCCGAGCAGACCGCCCATCGGGCCGAGGCTATCCTCACCCGCCGTGCGTCCCCTGCCCCGGAAGGCCGCGGCCGGTGACAAGCCGCTCCGCTTCGCGTTCCTCAGCTCGTGCATCGAGCCCTGGGGCGGCAGCGAGGAGCTGTGGTGGCAGGCCGCGATGTCGCTGCGCGCTCGCGGGCATCGGGTCGACGTCCTCAAGACGAAGGTGCCCGAGACGCACGGGCGGATCCGCCAGCTGCGCGCGAGCGGGTGCACCGTTCGCGACATCGACCGCCTCGGCTTCCGCGCCGCGGCCGCCGCGAACGCGGTGCTCCCCGAGCGCCACGAGCTCGTCGCCGAGCGCCGCCAGATGCTCGCCGTCGGCCCGCTGCTCGCGAGCCGCCGCCCCCACCTGGCGGTCGTCTCGCAGAAGGCGACCGAGATGCACTGGCCGGCCGACTGGGCGCGGCCCTTCGCGACGCGCGTGTTCGCCGCCGCCCGCCGCGCGGTCTTCGTCTCCGAGCACAACCTCCGCCTGACCGAGCGCCAGCTCGGCACCTCGATCCCGCGCGGCGTCGTGCTCCGCAACCCGGTCCTCGTCGGCCGCGACGGCCCGCTGCCGTGGCCGGAGCAGAACGGGGCGCTGAAGCTCGCCTTCGTCGCGCGCCTCTACCCGGCCGAGAAGGGCCAGGACCTGCTGCTCGAGGCGCTCGCCGCCCCGCACTGGCGCGAGCGCCCCGTGCACGTCGACTTCTACGGGACCGGGCTGCAGCGAGAGGTGCTCGAGGGGCTCGCGCGCCATCTCGGCGTCGAGCGCGTGTCGTTCGAGGGCCAGACGCAGCGCATCGAGGACGTGTGGCGCACGCACCACGGCCTCGTCCTGACCTCACGCGCCGAGGGCCTGCCGCTCGCGCTCGTCGAGGCGATGATGTGCGGCCGGGTGCCGATCGTGACCGACGTCGGCGGCAACGCCGAGGTTGTCGACGACCCCACGACCGGCTTCGTCGCCGGCAGCGCCACCGTCGCCGCCGTGGACGACGCGCTCGAGCGCGCGTGGGCGGCGCGCGAGCGGTGGAGCGAGATCGGCGCGGCCGCGTCGCGGCGCATCGCCGACCTCGTCCCCGACGAGGGGGAGTCGCCGCTCGCCGAGATGGCGATCGCCGAGGCGACGAGCGGCGCGCCCGTCAGGTCGTAGCCGAGCGCAGCTCGACGGCCCGGGCGGTCCCGCCCACGACGATCACGTACCGGCCGCGCAGCAGCCGCCGGCGCGCCACGAGCCGCACGCGGCCGTCGCGCAGCACGCCGCGCGCGACCGTGCGCCCGCCGCGTCGCAGGCGGACGCGGGCCCGGGCGGCGCGCGTGCCCGCGACGCGGCAGGTCACGCGGACGCGGACGCGCCGGCCCCTGCCGCGCGGCTTGCCGACCACGCAGCGGACGGTCCCGGCGGGGCCCTGCGGGCCCTGCGGCCCGGTCGCCCCGGGCGGGCCCGCGGGACCTGCCGGGCCGGCGGGACCGGGGCCTCCGCTGCCGCCCGCGGGGCCCTGGGGGCCGGGCGCGCCGTCCTCGCCGTCCTCGCCGGCCTGGCCCTGTTCGCCCTGTTCGCCCTGCTCGCCCTGGTCGCCTTGCTGGCCGGGGCCGAGGACGGTCGCGCCCGCGACCTGCTCGCAGTCGGCCTCGACCGCGTCGACCTCGTCGCCGTCGACGCTGTCCGGGCCGGCGCCGCAGCCGGCCTGGTCGGCCTCGCCGTCGGCGGCGTCGATCTCGTCGGCCCCGTCGCCGCCGCGCAGCTCGTCGTGGCCGGGGCCGCCGAACAGGTCGTCGTCGCCCGCGCGGCCGTAGAGCGCGTCCGGGCCGCCGCGGCCCTCGAGCGTGTCGTTGCCCGCGCCGCCGTCGAGCTCGTTCCCGGCGGCGAGGGTGTCGCCGCGCAGCGCGTCGGCGGCGCGCCCGCCGACGGCGCTCTCCACCTCGACCACGTCGTCGCTCTCCTGCGGGTTCGTGTCCGAGCCCGAGCCGATCGTCCCGCCGAAGCCGCCGCCGAGGTCGACCGCCACCGGCAGCCGGCGGTCGCCGTAGGAGAGCAGCACGTCGCGGCCGGCGTCGCCGTCCACGACGTCCGCGTCGCCGTAGAGGCCGGAGTCCTCGTCGTGGAGCGTGTCGTCGCCCGCGTCGCCGTGCAGCGTGTCGGCGGCCGCGGCGCCCCCGCCGCCGAGGACCTCGTCGTCGCCGAGGCCGCCGGAGACGGAGTCCCCGCCCGGCCCGCCGGAGACGATGTCGTCCTCGGTGTTGCCGGTCACGGTGTCGGAGCCCTCGCCGCCGTCCACGTCGTCGAAGCCGGGGCCGCCGCTGACCACCGGGTCGTTGCCGGCGCCGCCGTCGACCTCGTCGTTGCCGATCCGCGCCAGGTCGCTGAGACGGTCGCCCTCGACGGTGTCCGCGCCGCCGTTGCCGAGGACGCGGTCGTCGCCGGCGTCACCGCGCAGGACGTCGGCGTCCTCGCCGCCGCGCAGCTCGTCGTCGCCGGCCCGGCCGCTGATGTCGTTCTCGTCGTCGGAGGCGGCGGCGCCGCCGGCGATCACGAGGTCGTTGCCGGGGCCCGCGTCGACGACGTCGTTGTCCGGCCCGGCGTCGGAGGGCGAGCCGGTCACGACCTCGTCCGGCCCGTCGCCCGCGTTGACGACGTCCGAGCCGCCGAGCGTGGCGATGACGTTGCGCGCCGACGAGCCCGTCACGTTGTCGGCGTCCGCCGTCGTCGTCGCGTTCTCGATCGCGGTCAGGCTGTCGTTCTCGCCGGTCGCGGGGTCGCCGTTGCCGGTCGTGGTCGCGCCGGGCTCCGGGAGCACCACGGTCACGGGGGCGGGGTGGCCCTGGTCGTAGGCGACCGTGTCCTGCCCGAGCCCGCCGTCGTAGGCGTCCGCGTTGGTGTCGAAGATGACGTCGCCGTCGCGCAGCGTGTCGTCGGCGCCGTCGCCCCGGAGGTCGTCCGTGCCGCCGCCGCCGCACACGAGGTCCGCGCCGCCGCCGCCGCGCACCACGTCGTCGCCCGGGCCGCCGTGGACTCCGGGGACCCCGGCGTCGACGACGTCGTCGCAGATCGTGGCCGCGGCGCCGTCGGCGTCGGCGCCGCCGGTGACCGTGACGTCGTTGCCGAAGCCGCCCTGCACCGAGTCGTTGCCGCCGCCGCCGTCCACCAGCACGTCGTTGCCGTTGCCGCCGTCGACCACGTCGTCACCGTCGGCGCCGCTGAGCGTGTCCGCCCCCTCCTCGCCCCAGATGGTCTCGCCGAAGGACGATCCCGTGAGCGTGTCGGGGTCGTTGCCGCCGTAGAAGCCCACGGCGCCCAGCACGGACCCGTTGTAGAAGTCCCCGAATCCGATCGTGTCGCTGCCGCCGGCCAGGAGGAGGTTCAGGTTCGGGTCGGTGTCGGCGGGGAAGTCGCACGTCACCGCCGAGGTCCCGCTCCCCGAGCAGCCCGGGGTGAAGCCCGCGTCGATCGTGTGGCCGGGGTCGCTGATGATGAACTGGCTGAACCCGGGGCCGGTCTGGAGCGCGTAGAGCGTCACGGCGTCGGCGGTCTCGTCGCCGATGAACGTGTACGTCGCGCCGGCCACGCTGAGCGAAGCCGCGCCCGCCGGCGCCGCGAGCCCGAGCGTCGCGGCCACCGCGATCGCCCCCGTCAGTCCCTTGACCATCCGCATGCCGACGCCTCCCTCGCGGTTCCCTTCCCGGGAAGCCTGGCGCGTCCGTGACCGCCAGTCAACGTCGGGCTTCAGCGCCATCGCGCCAGGCCGCCTACCCTGAGGGGCATGGACAGCGGCCCCTCCACCCGAAGCGTCAAGATCCCCGACGACGAACGGGGCGGCTGGTCGTCGGATCGCCCCCGCCGCGGGAACCGCCCCGAGCGGCCCGCCGACCTCTCGACGCGCTGCCGCGTCCTGCGCCCCGCCGATCGCCTGCGCTACTCGCCCGGGAGCCTGGTCGTCGTCGTCTCCGGCTCCGACGAGGAGGCCGATCGCCTCGCCCAGCGCGTCTTCGAGGAGCGCGGCGCCGTGCTCTCGACGACGAAGGTGCGCGGGCTGCTCGCCGGCAAGGTGGCGGAGGAGGACGTGGCCGCGAAGGCCGACGCCCTGCTCGTCGCGGCGGCGGCGAAGCGCCTTCAGGCCGGGGAGAGCACGGTGGTGGCCGGCAAGTTCCTCACCGCCGAGGAGCGCGAGCGGTTCGTCCGCCCCGCGGCGGAGCTGCGCCGCCCGCGCCACGTGATCCTGCTCGAGGCCCCGCGTGAGCAGACCGACGAGGAGGACCGCCCGGCGCTCAACGAGCTGCGCACGCTGCTCGACGCCGGCGAGCTGGGGGCCGAGGGCTTCCAGACGGCGCTGCGCCTCGGCGGCGGCGCCGTAGGCGAGCTGAAGCGGATCGTCTTCCGCCCGCCGCCGCGCGACGACGACTGAGAGAGCGCGCCGCGGCGCCCCGCGAGGGGTCGCGCTTGCGCGCGACTGACGCGCCGCGAAGGGGAGGGGTGTGAGAATGCGACGGATGCGGCGCCCGTCCCCCCTGCTCGCCCTCGCGGCCACCCTCGCCCTCGTCCTGCCGGCCTCTGCGTCCGCGCAGCAGGAGAGCGGCCCGGCCTACGGCCTCGCCAACGGCTGCTACTCGCTGACCACGACCGACGGGCGGCACGTCGTCAAGGCGGAGGACGGGTCCTACCGGCTCGGCGACGCCGCGCAGGCCGAGGTCTTCCGCTTCCAGGCCACGAAGCTCGGCCAGTTCCTGCTGTACGGCAAGGAGGGGACCTTCCTGTCCGGTGGCGAGTCGGGCGTCACCGCCGCCTCCACTCCCGACGGCACCGCCGACTGGGCGGTCGTCGGCAACGCGGGCAACCACACCTTCAACCTGCCCGACGCCGGCGGGCGCGGGCTCGCCGTCGACGGCGACCGGCTCGTCACCGTCGCGGGCCGCGGCGCCGAGTTCATCCTGCCGGTGGCAGAGGGCTGCGCGACGTACCCCGAGGTCGAGCTCAACGCGACCGGACAGACCCAGCGCATGCCGACGCCGTTCGGCGAGGTCCGCGGCACGATCGACGCGCACCTGCACCACATGGCCTTCGAGTTCCTCGGCGGCAGCGCGCACTGCGGCCGGCCGTGGCATCCCTACGGCGCGGCCTTCGCCCTCGTCGACTGCCCCGATCACTTCACCGGCGTGGCGCCGCTCGAGACCGCGCTGAAGGGCAAGGAGCGCCACGACCCGATCGGCTGGCCGACGTTCAAGGACTGGCCCGACGACCACTCGCTCACGCACGAGACCACGTACTGGAAGTGGGTCGAGCGCGCGTGGATGGGCGGCCTGCGGCTCTACGTCAACCTGCTCGTCGACAACGCGGTCCTGTGCGAGGTCTATCCCTTCAAGCGCCACAACTGCAACGAGATGGACACCGTGCGGCTCGAGGCGAAGCGGATGTTCGAGCTGCAGGACTACATCGACGCGCAGTACGGCGGGCCGGGCAAGGGCTGGTACCGGATCGTCAAGGACCCGTTCGAGGCCCGGCGCGTCATCAGCCAGGGCAAGCTCGCCGTGGTGATGGGGATCGAGGTCTCCAAGCTCTTCGACTGCGGCATCCAGAACCGCCAGGCCGAGTGCACGACCGACCAGGTCGACCAGCGGCTCGCCGAGGTCTACGACATGGGCGTCCGCCAGATGGAGCTCATCAACAAGTTCGACAACGCGCTGGGCGGCGTGGCCGGCGACTCCGGCGACACCGGCGCGGTCACCAACACGGGCAACCGCTACGAGACCGGCCAGTTCTGGGACATGCGCACGTGCGACCACGAGCACCCGGACGCGTCGGACCGCGAGCAGCACTCGATCCACAAGCACAACGACGACAGCCTCATCGCCAACGGCATCAACGCGTTCATCCCGCCGGGCACCGCCCCGATCTATCCGGCGCCGCCGCACTGCAACCAGTTCGGCCTCACCGACCTCGGCGCGCACCTCGTCAACAAGATGATCGATCGGGGCATGATCGTCGACCCCGACCACCTCAGCGTCTCGGCCCGCAACCGGCTGCTCGAGGTCGTCGAGGCGCGCGACTACTCCGGGATCATCTCCAGCCACAGCTGGAGCTCGCCGGACGCCTACCCGCGCATCTACCGCCTCGGCGGCGTCATCACGCCGTACGCGGGCGACTCGGAGAGCTTCGTCGAGAAGTGGCGCGACCTGCGCAAGATCCCGCTCGACCGCCGCTTCTACCCCGGCTTCGGCTACGGGGCGGACATGAACGGCTTCGGCTCGCAGGGCACCCCGCGCGGCGCGGACGTCCCCAACCCGGTCACCTATCCCTTCAAGTCCTTCGTCGGCGACGTCACCTTCGACAAGCAGCGCAGCGGCGAGCGCGTCTACGACATCAACGTCGACGGCGTCGACCACTACGGCCTCTATCCCGACTGGATCGAGGACCTGCGCAAGCTCGCGGGCGACGAGATCGTCGAGGACATGGCGCGCGGCGCGGAGTCCTACCTGCAGATGTGGGAGCGCGCCGAGGGCGTGCCGGCGATGACGTGCCGCGGCCCGCACATGGGCTACAACGGCCGCGGGCTCGGCGGCGTCCGCCTGCGCTCGCACTGGGAGGCCGTGCTGCGCGAGGCGACCCAGCCGCAGCGGCGCGGGCCCCGCGTCTGGGAGTGGTGCGTGCAGGGCAGCGCGAGCGGCAGGAACAACAAGGCGCGCACGCGGGCCGTGTTCACGCCCGCGGGCCGCGTCGGCCTGATCGTCAGCGACTCGCCCACCCACCGCGCCAAGGGCGTCCGCCCGCACACGAAGAACCGCCGCGCGCGGATCAAGACGCGGGCGTTCGGCCGGGGCATCCGCATCCGCCGCGCGACGAACCGCTCCAAGCTCGTCTACGTGCTGGGGCCCAAGCGCGTGCGCTACATCGGCGTCGCGACGAACGAGGTCGCGCGCACGCGCGCCTCGCTGCGCCGCCACCTGAAGCTCGCCGGCCTGTAGCGGAGAACTACTGATCCGGTCCGCGGACTGACGCGGGTGTCGGGCCTCCGCGGCCGCCGTAGCGTCGCGGTCGGAGGTAAGACACCATGCTCCTACTGCAAGACCCGAAGGAACGCGAGCGCGTCGAGGTCCACCACCGGACCGAGGAGGAAGCGCAGGCGCGCCGCGACTGGACGCTGATCGCCGCCTCGCTGAGCGCGATCGTCGCCGTCTTCGCCATCGTCATCGCCGTCGTGGCGTTCGCCACGCTGGGCGACGACGACGCGGCCGCCCCGGCCGCCGCACCCGCTCCCACCGCCGCCGCCGCGCCGGCCGCCGCCGACCAGGCCGCGCCCACGCTCGAACAGGCCAAGGGCATCGCGTTCGAGAAGTTCGAGCGCGTCGACCCGACGCTGCCCGCGGCGGTCACCAAGGTCGACGTCGACGTCTTCCAGCACGTCACGCAGGTCTCCGAGGACCTCGCGCCGACGGAGGTCTGGAGCTACGCCGTCAACGGCACCTACCACCGCGGCACCGGCGTCTCGGCGCCGATCGTGGTGGAGCAGGGCACGACCGTGAAGTTCTCGATCACGAACGGGACCGACGAGTCGATGAAGGTCGACCTGCCGCACTCCCTCGACTTCCACTCAGCCGAGGTCAACCCGGGCAAGCGCTACGCGGACCTGGCCCCCGGCAAGTCGATGTCCTACGAGTTCGTCGCCAAGCACCCCGGCGTGTTCATGTACCACTGCGCCACGCAGCCGGTCCTCATGCACACGGGCGCGGGGATGGTGGGGATGATGGTCGTCAAGCCGAAGGGCCTGCCGGCGGTGGACCGCGAGCTCTGGACCGTCCAGCAGGAGTACTACATCGGCAAGCCCGGCCAGGACGCCGACATGGCGAAGATGGCGGCCAAGAAGCCGGACGTCATCGCCTTCAACGGCTTCGCCAACCAGTACAAGGACCACCCGATCGACGTGCGCAAGGGCGAGCGGATCCGGATGTACGTCCTCAACGCGGGCCCGAGCATCAGCTCCGCGTTCCACGTGATCGGCACCGTCTTCGACCGCACGGTGATCGAGGGCGTCGTCGGGCACGACGCGCAGACCGTGAACCTCGCGCCCTCGCAGGGCGGCTGGGTCGAGTTCACGCTCGACGAGGAGGGGGCCTACCCCTTCGTCAACCACGCCTTCGGGGACATGGTCAAGGGCTCGCTCGGCGTCCTGCGGACGGCGCACGCGCCCGCCGGCGCCGCCGGCCACGGGGCCCCGGCCGCCAAGGGCGACGTGGACGTGACGCTCGGCGACATGTGGATCAAGAGCGACGCGCCGTCCTTCAAGGCGGGCGACGTCAGCTTCGCCGTCAAGAACGAGGGGAACACGATCCACGGCTTCGCGATCGTCAAGGCGCCCGCGCAGGTCGGGGCGGACGGCCACATCGCGCACGCGAACTTCCTCGCCAAGGGCAAGGACCTCGCCGGCGGAGAGTCGGAGACGATCTCCGCGAAGCTCGCGCCGGGGAAGTACGAGCTGATCTGCCACATCGCCGGGCACTACGCGATGGGCCAGAAGATGGCCTTCGCGGTCACGAAGTAGCAAGTCCTGGGCCCGCGCGGCGTTGGTGAGAGCGTGAAGGTCAGCGCACTCGCCATCGCCGCGCTCCTGGCGTTCTGCGGCACCGCCGCCGCCGCGCCCGTCGACGACGTCGATCCGATGATCGGCACCGCGCCGCCCGGGTTCGTCTTCCCGGGCGCCGTCGTCCCGTTCGGGATGGTCCAGAACTCGCCCGACACCGAGGGCGAGTTCGCCTACAGCGGCTACCTCTCGACCGACCCGACGATCCGCGGCTTCTCGCTCGTGCACCTGAGCGGGCCGGGCGTGCGCAAGGCAGGCGACCTGCCGTTCATGCCGACGCTCGACCCGGCGGTCGTGAACGCGCCGTTCTCGAAGGCCGCCGAGCACGCCGAGGCCGGCTACTACCGCGTGACCCTCGGCACCGGCATCGACGTCGAGCTCACCGCCTCGACGCACGCGGCGATGCAGCGCTACACCTTCCCGCGCGCGAGCCGCGCGCACGTGATCGTCGACGTGACGCGCAGCGTCGAGGGCACGCACGCCGGCGCCTTCGAGCAGACGGGACCGAGCGAGATCGCCGGCTGGACGCGCGGGCGCTATCCGGTGCACTTCGTCGCCCGCTTCGACCAGCCCATCGCCGCGGTCACCACGAAGGGCGTCGCGTTCGACGCGCAGACGATCACGATGCGGGTCGGCATCTCGTTCGTCGACGCCGCGGGGGCGCGGCGCAACCTCGACGCCGAGGCCCCGCAGTCGCGCTCGTTCGACGACATGCGCGCGGCGGCGCGGTCGCGCTGGGCCGAGCAGCTCGCGCGCGTGGACGTGGAGGGCGGCACCGTCGCCGACCGGCGCTCGTTCTACACCGCGCTCTACCACGCGCTGCTGCACCCGAACGTCTTCACCGACGTCGACGGGCGCTACCTGGGCGCGGACGGGCAGCCGCACGTCGCCGAGGGCCGCACGCAGTACGCGAACTTCTCGAGCTGGGACACCTACAAGTCGCAGAACCAGCTCCTCGCCCTGCTCGAGCCGGGTCGCTACCGCGACATGCTCCGCTCGCTGCTGGCGACCTACCGCGAGGCGGGCAGGCTGCCGCGCTGGGGCGAGCAGAACATCGACGCCGCGCACATGAGCGGCGACCCGGCGATCCCGATGATCGCCGACGGCGCCTGCCGCGGCCTGCTGAGCGTCGAGGAGCGCGGCGCGCTGTACGAGGCGGCGAAGGACCTCGTCGCGCGGCGCCCCGCCGAGCTCGGCGCGCTCGGCTACCTCCCCATGAAGCCGGGGACGACGCTCGAGTACGGCGGGGCCGACTTCGCGCTCGCGCTGCTCGCCCGTCTGAGCGGCGGCAAGGCGGAGGCGCAGACGGCACTCGAGCGGTCGCTGAACTACCGCAACACGTTCGACGAGTCCGCGAAGTGGATCCGCCCGCGCAACGCCGACGGGTCCTGGTACGAGCCGTTCAGCCCGACCGACGAGACCGGCTTCCAGGAGGGCAACGCCTGGCAGTACTCGTGGCTGGCGCCGCACGACGCGCGCGGCCTGTACGACCGCATGGGCGGCGACGCCGCGGTGATCGAGCGCCTCGACCACATGTTCAGCATGCCGGCCGAGGCGCAGAACCGCGCGACCCTCTTCGGCATCGTCTACCGCCTCGACCAGCACGCGCCCGGCAACGAGCACGACATGCAGGTGCCGTGGATGTACGCGTTCGCGGGGGCGCCGTGGGGCGGGCAGCGCGAGCTCGCCGAGATCCGCA
>DASVRH010000201.1:0-4672 GCA_036388715.1 Solirubrobacteraceae bacterium
GCTACCACGAGATCCTCCGCGACGGCCGGGTCGCGGCCTACGAACGCGACCGGCCGTCGTCGCGCTAGCCCGCGAAGCGGAAGGGCAGGTCGGCCTCGACCTCGGCGAGCGTCGGGGCGTCGGTGTCGCGCTGCGACGGGATGAGCTCGGCGGTCGGGATCGGCCACTCGATGCCGACGGCGGGGTCGTCGTACTTGATCCCCCGCTCGTGCTCGTCGGAGTAGTAGTTGGACTGCATGTAGAAGACGTCGGCGAGGTCGGAGACCACGCAGAAGCCGTGCGCGAAGCCGATCGGGCAGTAGACCATCCGCCCGTTCTCGTCGGTGAGGTCGAAGGCCTCCCACTCGCCGAAGGTCGGCGAGCCGCGCCGAAGGTCGACGATGACGTCGACGATGTGCCCGCGGCCGCAGCGAACGAGCTTCGCCGCCCCGTCGCCGATCTGGAAGTGCATGCCGCGGACGATCCCGCGCTTGGAGCGCGAGTGGTTGTCCTGCACCATCTCCTCGGCGATGCCGATGTCGGCGAACTCGTTGCGCCGGTAGGTCTCCACGAAGAAGCCGCGCTCGTCGCCCAGCACCTTCGGCTGGATCAGCCCGACGCCCTGGATGCGGGTCTCAAGTCTCTCGAATCTCGCCATAACGGCCGATCACCCTACGACGCCCGAGACGAGCCGAGCGCCGCGATGTCGCGCTGTAGGTCGTGGATCAGCCGCGGCCAGACGCGCGAGGCGCGGAACTGCTCGGCCTTCAGCCGCCCCCGCACGCGGACGCGGTGCCACGTCCGCGGGAAGCGCTCCAGGCGCCCGAGCAGGTGCGAGAGCGCGCCGCCGTGGGAGATCTCGAGGTAGTCGATCCCGCGCTCGAGGCCGTGCTGGGGCGACAGCGGCTCGCTGATGACGAGATGGCCGGCGGCGAGGTGCAGGCAGACGCGGTTCTCGAACGACCAGTACGTGTCGTTGTGCAGGTTGATGCCGACCTCGTGCTCGCCCATCAGCCGCTCGAGCTCGGTCGCGTCGACGCCGAAAGCCTCGTGCATGAGGTCGGGGTGCTCGGCCTTCGCGTCGGCCAGCATCTGCTCGCGGTGCGGCGTGGAGCGCCCGACGAACAGCACGCGCGGCTTGCCGGTGACCGGGCGGACGTCGCGGTACAGGCGGTCGGAGACCGGCAGGGGGACGGAGCGCCAGACCGGCAGGATCGCCTCGGCGGTCGGCGCGATCAGCGGGTCGAACGAGACGACACGGTCGAACGAGGCGGCGTCGACCTGCGAGAGCTCCCACCGGCGGCGGTCGAGGTCGTGGTGGCCGCCGGACGCGTCGCGGGGGATCGGCTCGGTGAGGAAGCCGAGCGTCGCGGCCTTCAACCCGTCGAACGTGCCGGCGGGGACGATCTCCGGGCGGAACACGACGACGACGTCAGGGGCGAACGCGTCGAGGCCGCGGCGCAGCGCGGCGGCGTCGCCGTGTCTGCGGAACTCGAGGAATCGCGTCTCGAACGCCGGGTGCTCGTCGCCGAGGGCGCAGACCTCGAAGAACGTCCGCTGCCCCACGAATGCCAGACGCACCGTCAGTACGATAACCCGCTCCATGCCCGACTGGCAGGAGCGCATCACGCGCGAGACCCATCCCGAGGTCCGCGTCGAGCACGACATCCGCTACCGGCTCGCCGAGCCGCTGATCCTCGGCGCGCGCACGTGGGCGGACCTCGGCTGCGGCAACGGCGTCGCCGCCGCGGACGTCGTCGGCGGCATGTACCCGGGCCGCGCGATCTTCGTCGACGTGCAGCAGGAGGCCGTCGACGCGGCGGTCGCCGCGGTCCGCGCCGCCGAGCCCGGCGGCCTCGCCGCCGACCTGACCGACCGCGACGCCCTCGCGCGCGTGCGGGAAGCGCTGCTCGAGGGCAGCGGGCCGCGGGCGATCACGTGCTTCGAGGTCATCGAGCACCTGACGACGTTCGTGCCGCTCGTCGAGATGCTCTCCGAGCTGGCCGAGGGCGGTGAGGCGACGGTCCTGCTCAGCGTCCCGAACGACGACTTCTGGGCGCTCGAGAACCCGTACCACGAGTCGATGTGGGGCGAGGGCTCGTTCGAGGAGCTGCGCTCGCTGCTGCCCGGGGGCACGGTGATCGCCCGGCAGCTCGCGCTCCAGGGCTCGGCGGTCGTCCCCGACGGCCACGACGGCGAGCAGGTCAACGTGCCGATCAAGCCCGACGCGGCCGGCGCCGTGCCGACCCACTTCATCGCGGCGATGGGCCCGCAGGCCGACCTGCTCACGGTCCACGCCGGCGTCGCGCAGACCGACCTCGACGAGAAGCGCCGCTGGGAGCGCCAGCGCGAGGCCGACCTCGCCCACATGGAGGCGCTGCACGAGCTGATCGCCAAGCTCCAGGGCGAGAACGACGGGTTCCGGACCGAGCTCAAGGCCAACCACAAGGAGTTCGAGGACTGGCGGGCCTACATCCACGAGCTCGAGGGGAAGCTCGGGCTTCCGCTCTCCGGCAAGTGAAGGTCTGCTTCCTCGTCAACGACCTGGCGCTGAGCGGGGGCGTCGGCGTCGTCGTCGAGCACGCGCGGCGCCTCGCGCACGACCACGGCTTCGACACCGCGCTCGTGCTGGTCCGCGAGCAGGAGACGCCGACGTGGCGCTACGAGGCGCTCGCCGACGTCCGCGTGCTGGCGCTCGACGAGGCGCGCCGCGAGCGCTTCGACGTCGCGGTCGCGACGTGGTGGGAGACGACGTTCTCGCTGTTCGACGTCCCGGCCGAGCGCCACGCGTACTTCGTGCAGTCGCTGGAGGACCGCTTCTACAAGCACGACGAGGCCGAGCGGGTCGGCGCGGCGCTGACGCTCGACCTGCCCGTCGCCTTCATCACCGAGGCGCGGTGGATCGCGTCGACGCTGCGCCAGCTGCGGCCCGGCGCGCCCGTCCACTTCGTGCGCAACGGCATCGACAAGGCGGTCTTCGCATCGCCCGAGCGGGTGGCGCCGCGGCTCGACGGCCCGCTGCGCGTGCTCGTCGAGGGCCACCCCGGCGTGTGGTTCAAGGGGGTGCCCGAGGCGGTGGCGAGCGTGCGCGCGATGCGCGAGCCGCACCACCTGACCGTCGTCACCGGCTGGCCGGAGGAGCTGGGCGAGCTGGCTTCGGTCGCCGACCGCGTCGAGTCCGAGCTGACCCATCGCGAGATGGCCGCGCTCTACGGGGAGTGCGACGTCGTCTTGAAGCTCTCGCGGGTGGAGGGCATGTACGGGCCTCCGCTCGAGGGCTTCCACATGGGCGCCACGACGGTGACGACCGAGGTGACCGGCCACGACGAGTACGTGCGCCACGGCTGGAACGGCGTCGTCGTCGACTGGGACGACGTGCGCGGCACGGCGCGGATGCTCGACCTGCTGGCCCGCGACCGCCGCTACCTGCACTTCCTGCGCCACAACGCGCTGGCCACGGCGCGCGGGTGGCCGTCGTGGGAGCAGGCGGCGCAGTTCATGGCGCTCGCGCTGCTGCGCATCCGGCGCGAGGCGGCGCCGACCGCGGGCGACAGCGCGCAGGCGCTGATGAGCGACCTGCGCGGCGGCCTCGAGTCCTACCGCGAGCATCTCGTCGAGCGCAACGACTTCGCCCGTCAGGCGGAGCGGTGGGAGCGGATCAAGCGCGTCGGGCCGCTGGGCCGCGCGCGGACGGTGTGGCGCTCGCCGGCCGTGCAGAAGACGGTCGGGCCGCACGTGCTGCGGGCGGCGAAGCGCGTCCTGGGGCGATGAGGCGGCTGCTGCGCCGCGGTCGCGCGGCGCCGCTGCGGATCGAGGCGCCGCCGGCCCTGCTCGAGTGGCGGCGCTCCGGCACCGCCCCGCTCGTGCCGCGCTCGCCGGTCGACCCGCTGTCGATCGCGTTCGTCGTGCCGTGGTTCTTCGAGGGCAGCGGCGGCCACTCGACGATCGCGAACCTCGTGCGCGGCCTGGAGGCGCGCGGGCACGCGGTGTCGGTGTGGTTGGAGGAGGGCTCGGCGCGCGACTTCGAGGCGTTCTTCGGCGGGGGCGGGACGGTGATGGAGGGCTTCGGCGCCTGGCGCGGGGCCGACGTCGTCGTCGCCACCGGCTGGCAGACCGTGCACCGAACGCTGCTGCTGCCCGGCTGCGGCGCGCGGGCCTACCTCGTCCAGGACGTCGAGCCGGAGTTCTACGGCACGTCGGCGGAGCGGACGTGGGCCGAGCAGACATACGCGCTCGGGCTGCACTGCGTCTGCGCGTCGGAGTGGCTGGCCGGGGTGATGCGCGCGCGGTATGGGGCGACCGCGTCGCACTTCGACCTCGGCGTGCGCCACGAGGTCTACCGCCCGCTCGACGTCACGCGCCGCGGCGACCTCGTGGTCTTCTACGCGCGCGCCGTCACGCCGCGCCGGGCCGTGCCGCTCGGGCTGCTCGCGCTCGACGAGCTGCAGCGCCGCCGGCCGTCGGTCGAGGTCGCGCTGTTCGGCGAGCCGCGGCCGCTCGCGACGTCGTTCCCGAACCGCGGCGTGCTCGCGCCCGACGATCTCGCGCGCCTCTACAACGAGGCGTCCGTCGGCCTCGTCCTCTCGATGACGAACCCGTCGCTCGTGCCGACGGAGATGCTCGCGTGCGGGCTCCCGGTCGTCGACGTCGCCAGCGAGGCGATGGTGGCGACGTTCGGCCGCGAGGGCCCGAT
>DASVRH010000202.1:0-4718 GCA_036388715.1 Solirubrobacteraceae bacterium
GGGCGGGGGGGGGGGGAGTCGGTCGCGGAGGACGAGCCGACCGTCGCCATCGTCGGGATGCGCCGCGCCTCCTCGTACGGGCGAGACGTCGCGCGTGCGCTCGCACGCGACCTGGCCGCGGCGGGCGTGCCCGTCGTCTCCGGGATGGCGCTCGGCGTGGATTCCGACGCGCACGCGGGGGCGCTCGACGCGGGCGGCCTGACGGTGGCGGTGCTGGCCAGCGGGGCGGATGTCCCGTACCCGCCGAGCAAGCGCCGCCTCTACGAGGAGATCCGGCGCCGCGGCCTCGTCGTCTCGGAGATGCCGCCCGGCTTCCGCGCCCGGAAGTGGTGCTTCCCCGCCCGGAATCGGATCATCGCGGGGCTCGGCGACCTGACGATCGTCGTCGAGGCGGCGGAGCGCTCGGGCTCGCTGATCACCGCCGACCTGGCCGCCAAGATCGGGCGCGAGGTCGCCGCGGTGCCCGGGCCCGTCACGAGCCCGGGGGCGGCGGGCACGAACGCGCTGCTGCGCGACGGCGCGACCCTCGTCCGCAACGCCCAGGACGTCCTCGACGCCCTCTTCGGCGTCGGCAACGCCCCTCCGCCGCGCCGGCGGACCGCCGACGGACTCGACCCGCCGCTGCGCCTCCTCCTCGACGCCGTCGCCCACGGCAGGGACACCGTCGCCGCGCTCGCGGGCGCGTCCCCCGACCAGGCGGAAGCGGCGCTCGTCGGCCTCACCGAGCTGGAGCTCAGAGGCCTCGTGCGGAGGGAGCCGGGCGGCCGCTACGCGGTGATCCCGTGATCGGGCCGTTCCCGGCAGTCGCTCCGATCGACGACGTCGGGTTCGTGCTCCAGTTCTCGGCTGTCGGAACGGTGGTCGGCACGATGGTCGCCGGGCGCCAGCGGAGCCGCGATCCGACCGCCGATGCGTGGAGCACCGCGGCAAGGTGGACCGGTGCCGGAGCGGTTGCGGGGATCCTCGCGGCGATCGCGGCGCGGGTACTCTGATGCGCATGTGGCGTTGGGGGCTGATCATCCTGCTCCTCTTCACGGCGGGGTTCTACGAGCAGCTGGACGAGCTCGTGTCGTTCGCGGACGTCATCGGGATCCTGGTGCTGATCGGCGTCCCCGGGACGCTTCTCATCGACGCGAAGATCCGCCGGCGCCGAGGCGCGGTGCAGTGACGCGCATTCCCGTCGTCCTCTCGATCGCCGGCTCCGACTCGGGCGGCGGCGCGGGCATCCAGGCCGATCTGAAGGCGTTCGCGGCCGCCGGCGTCCACGGGACGACCGCCATCACCGCGCTCACCGCGCAGAACACCGTCGGGGTCACGGGCATCCATCCGGTCCCTCCGGAGTTCGTGCGCGAGCAGGTGCGGGCCGTCGCGTCGGACCTCGGCGTCGACGCCGTGAAGATCGGGATGCTCGGCGACGCGCCGGTCATCGAGGCCGTCGCCAAGGCGCTCGACGAGCTGCCGCCCGGCACCCCCGTCGTCGTCGACCCGGTGATGGTGGCCGAGTCCGGCGCCCGCCTGCTGCCTCCCGACGCCGAGCAGGCGCTCATCGACCTCGTCCTCCCGCGCGCGACCGTCATCACCCCGAACGTGCCCGAGGCGCGCGCGCTGACCCGGTCGGGGGACGACGTGTCGGTGGAGGACCTGGCGCGGGCGCTGCACGCGCTCGGGCCCGACGTCGTCGTCGTCACCGGAGGCCACCGCGACGAGGTGACCGACGTCGTGTTCGACGGCGCCACGATCACCACGATCGAAGGCGAGCGCCACGCGGACGGGGCCGCCCACGGGTCGGGCTGCACGCACTCGAGCACGCTCGCCGCGCGCCTCGCCCACGGCGACGATCCGATCGAGGCCGCGCGCGCCGCCAAGCGCGCCGCGAGCGAGGCCGTCCGCGACGGGCTGAGGGAACTGGGCGCGGGCGCGGGGCCCGTCGACGTCATGAGCCTGCGGAAAGCCGCGGGCGCTTTGCCATAATCCCCGCACGCATGAAGTTCCTGCGGATGAAGCCAGGCCACGGCGAGGTCCTGATCGCCGAGGGCGACCCCGACGTCGCCGACGACGAGCGCGCGCTCGTCGAGGAGTTCCGACGCCAGCTCGACCTGGGCCTGTGGGCCGCCGTGCCGCTCGAGAACCGGACCGGCCGCCGCGAGGCGCAGATGGTCAAGACCTTCCAGGAGATCCCGCGCGACGCCGAGCGGGTCATCTTCTTCCCGCGCGCCGCCGGCGGGGCGCGCTAGGCGGCGGGCGACCCCATGATCCTCGCTCTCAGCGCCACCGCGATCGTCATCGTGGTGCTGCTCTGGGAGGTCTTCATGCCGCACGTCGAGGAGCAGCTCGACCGCCGCCGCGCCCGGCGCGCGCGGGTCCCCGGCGGCTTCGACTACGACCCCGGCCGCGAGCGCCGGGCCGAGCAGCGCGCCCGCGCCCTGCTCAAGTCGTGCGTCAACGCCGAGGAGTGGGCGATGTACCGCGACCTCGGGTTCATCCGCGTGTGGGGGAAGGGCTCGACCGACGGCGTCGAGTACGCCTACCTCGTCTACCCCCACAAGCCGATCGTCGCCTACCTCCCGCAGACCGGCGTGCTCCTCAACGAGTACTGCGTCGAGTTCCCGGACGAGACCCGGCCGTACGGCAGCGCCCGCCTGCCCGACTCCGACGACGTCCTCGCCAAGTGGATGGCCCTGACCGGCGACGAGCGCCGGATCATCGCCAACGCCAACATGCACCTCGTCGGCCGCCAGGTCGACCCCAAGCAGGTCCGCCGCGACCTGTGGCGCCTCTCGCAGTGGGAGCGCCAGCGGCTCCGCGAGGAGCAGCGCGAGTCCGTGTAGCCTCGGCCGCGCATGGATCCGAAGCACCGCTCCCGCGCCCTCACCGAGGGCCCCGCCCGCGCGGCCGCCCGCGCCTACCTCCACGGCATCGGCTTCGACGCCGAGGCCCTCTCGAAGCCGATCGTCGGCGTCGCCCACTGCTGGATCGAGACGATGCCCTGCAACTTCACCCACCGCGCGCTCGCGCAGCGGGTCAAGGAGGGCATCAGAGAGGCCGGCGGCACGCCGATGGAGCTCAACACGATCGCCATCTCCGACGGCGTGACGATGGGGACCACCGGCATGAAGACCTCGCTCGTCTCGCGGGAGGTCATCGCCGACAGCATCGAGCTCGTCGCGCGAGGCCACCTCTTCGACGCGCTCGTCTGCATCAGCGGGTGCGACAAGACGATCCCCGCCACCGTCATGGCCCTCGCCCGGCTCGACGTCCCCGGCCTGATGCTCTACAGCGGCTCGATCCGCCCGGGTGTCTTCGCTGGCGAGGAGGTCTCGATCCAGGAGGTGTTCGAGGCGGTCGGCAAGCACGCCTCCGGCCAGATGAGCGACGAGGACCTCGACGAGCTCGAGCGCAGCGCGAGCCCCGGCAGCGGCGCCTGCGGCGGCCAGTTCACCGCCAACACGATGGCGATGGCGTTCGAGGCGCTCGGCATCAGCCCGATGGGCTCGTCGATGGTCCCCGCCGAGGACGGCACGAAGGCCGAGGTGGGCAGGGAGGCCGGCCGGCTCGTCATGGACGTCCTCGACCGATGGCTGCGCCCCAGCGACATCATCACGAAGCCGGCCCTCGAGAACGCGATCGCCGCCGTCGCCACGAGCGGCGGCAGCACGAACGCCGTCCTGCATCTGCTCGCCGTCGCCAGCGAGATGGGCGTCGACCTCGACATCGACGACTTCGACCGCATCGCCGAGCGCACGCCGCTGACGTGCGACCTCAAGCCCGGCGGGCGCTTCCTCGCCACCCACCTCTACGAGGCCGGCGGCGTCCCCACCGTCCTCAAGCGCCTGCACGAAGGCGGCCTGCTCAACGACGAGGCGATCACCGTCACGGGCCGGACGATCGGCGAGCACGCGCAGGAGGCCGACGAGCCGGACGGCCAGGAGGTCGTGCGTCCGCTCGACGACCCGATCAAGACGAGCGGAGGCCTCGCCATCCTGCGGGGCAACCTCGCTCCCGAGGGCTGCGTGGTGAAGCTGTCCGGCCACGAGCGCCGCCACCACAGCGGTCCCGCCCGCGTCTTCGAGTCGGAGGAGGAGGCGATGCAGGCGGTCGTCGAGCAGGCGCTGCGACAGGGAGATGTCATCGTCATCCGCAACGAGGGTCCCGCCGGGGGCCCGGGCATGCGCGAGATGCTCGCCGTCACCGCCGCGATCAACGGCGCCGGCCTCGGCGAGCACGTCGCGCTGCTCACCGACGGGCGCTTCAGCGGCGCCACCCACGGCTTCATGGCCGGCCACGTCGCGCCGGAGGCGGTGCACGGCGGCCCGATCGCGGCGGTGCGGGAAGGCGACGAGATCACGATCGACGTCGACGCGAGGCGCATCGACGTCGCGCTGTCAGACCAGGAGATCGCCGAGCGCGCCGCCGCCTACCGCCCGCCGCCCAACCCCGACGCGACCGGCGTCCTGGCGAAGTACGCCGCTCAGGTCACGAGCGCGTCGCTGGGCGCGGTGACAAATCCCGCCGTTCCGCGAGCCGTGCCCGCCGATCCTCGTCGTCCGGCTGCTCGCTGAGGAACGCCCGCACGTCCGCGTTGAAGCGCTCGGGCACCTCGATCATCGCGACGTGGCCGACGTCCTCGTAGACGATCAGCCGCGAGTCGGAGATCAGCTCGTCGAAGACCTTCGCGTCCTTCACCGGGACGAGCAGGTCCTTCTTGCCCCACACGATCA
>DASVRH010000203.1:0-11838 GCA_036388715.1 Solirubrobacteraceae bacterium
GGCCGTGCTCCTGCGCGCCGTCGCCCCGCCGGGCCGTCTCGCCGAGGCGGTCTCCGAGCCGCGGCTGAACGCGCTCATCGAGCTCGGCCCGCGCGCGTGGCGCGAGCTGAAGGCCCACGCGCTCGACGCGCCGGACAGCGCGCGCGTCCCGTGCGCACGGGTCGAGACGCTCATGCCGATCCGCGTGACCGACTACGTCGACTTCTACGCCTCGCTCGAGCACGCGACGAACGTCGGGCGCATGTTCCGCCCCGACGGCGACCCGCTCGCGCCGAACTGGCGCCGCCTGCCGGTGGGCTACCACGGCCGTGCGTCGACGGTCGTCGTCAGCGGCACCGACGTCCGCCGCCCGCGCGGCCAGGTCGTCACGGAGGGCGGCGCCACCGAGCTGCGCCCCACCGCGGCGCTCGACTACGAGTGCGAGCTCGGCTTCGTCTGCGGCCCCTCGACGCGCCCCGGCGAGCCGATCCCCATCGACGACGCGGCCGCCCGCATCTTCGGCTTCGTCCTGCTCAACGACTGGAGCGCGCGCGACGTGCAGGCGTTCGAGTACGTCCCGCTCGGCCCGTTCCTCGGCAAGTCCTTCCTCACTTCCATCTCCCCCTGGATCGTCCCGCCCGACGACCTCGACCGCGTCGCGCCGCGCGAGCAGGACCCGCCGCCGCTCGACTACCTCCGCGCCAACGACCCATGGTCGCTCGACCTCGACATCGAGGTCACGATCAACGGCGAGACGCTCACGAGGACCAACGCGAAGACGCTCTACTGGACGCCGGCCCAGATGCTCGCCCACGCGACCGTCAACGGCGCCGCGCTCACCGCCGGCGACGTCTTCGGCACCGGCACGATCTCGGGCGCCGACGAGGCCTCGCTCGGCTGCATGCTCGAGCGCTTCGAGGGCGAGCGCTGGCTGGCCGACGGTGACGAGGTCGCGATGACCTGCGGTCCGCTCGGCGAGGTACGCGGAACCGTCGTTCCCGCGGCCTGACGAACGTCCGCGTTTGCGCTGACGGGCAGTCGGCGAAGACCGACTACATGGCTCCGCAGCACAAGGACACCCTGTCCGTTCTCGACACCTCGTTCCTCAACCTCGAGACCGGCACGACGCACATGCACGTCGGCGGCATCTCGATCTTCGACGGCCCGCCGCCGGACTGCGACGAGCTCTTCGCCCACATCGAGTCGCGCCTGCACCTCGTGCCGCGCTACCGCCAGAAGCTCGCCGAGCCCGGCTTCCAGCTCGGCCGCCCGATGTGGATCGACGACCCGTGCTTCGCGCTCGACTACCACGTCCGCCACACCGCGCTGCCGCGGCCCGGCGGCCGCGACAAGCTGCGCCAGCTCGCCGCCCGCGTCTTCAGCCAGCAGCTCGACCGCACGAAGCCGCTGTGGGAGATGTGGTTCGCCGAGGGCCTCGAGGACGGCCGCTGGGCCGTCATCTCCAAGGCGCACCACGCGCTGATCGACGGCATGTCCGGCGTCGACCTGCTCGGCCTGCTCTTCGACGTCACACCCGAGCCGCGCGAGGTCGACCCACCGGAGCGGCCCTGGCACCCGCGCCCCGCCCCGAGCCGGACCGAGCTCGTGGCGGAGGCCGGGCTCGACGTCGCGACGCGCCCCGTCAAGATCGCCGCCCGCGCGCTCAGCGCCGTCCGCGCCCCGCGGCGCACCGCCGCCGAGGTCGCCGAGGGCGCGAAGGGCATCCGCGACCTGCTGGTCGGTCCGCTCATGAGCCCCGCGCCGACCGTGCCGCTGAACCGGTCGATCGGCCCGCACCGCCGCGTCGAGTGGACCACGTTCGAGCTCGACGACTTCAAGGCGGTCAAGAACGCGCTCGGCGGCACGGTCAACGACGTCGTGCTCGCGGTCGTCGCCGGCGCGCTGCGCGAGTGGCTTCAGGCGCACGGCACGCGCGTCGAGGGCCTCGAGCTGCGCGCGATGGTGCCGGTGTCGGTGCGCAGCGAGGGCGAGAAGAACCAGTTCGGCAACCGCGTCGCCGCCATGCGCGGGCCTCTGCCGGTCTACGCCGCCGACGCCGTCGAGCGCCTGCGCCTCGTCACGCAGGGGATGCGGGACCTCAAGCGGTCCAAGCAGGCGGTGGGCGCCGAGACGCTCGCGAGCCTCCAGGAGTTCGCGCCGCCGACCCTGCTCGCGCTCGGGTCGCGGATCAACTTCTCGACGCGCCTGTTCAACACCGTCGTGACGAACGTCCCGGGCCCGCAGTTCCCGATCTACATGCTCGGGCGCGAGATGACGGAGATGGTCCCGCTCGGCTTCCTGGCCGCGAACCACACAGTCTTCTTCGCGATCATGTCCTACAACGGCAAGCTGGCGATCGGCCTGCTCGGCGACCGCGACGCGATGCCCGACCTCGACGCGATCGCCTCCGGCCTCGAGCGCTCGCTGGAGGAGCTCAAGCGCGAGGCGGGCGTCGAGGACAAGCCGGCGCAGCGCCGGCAGCGCGCACGGCAGCGGGCGGCGGCGGTCACGACGTCGAACGGCCACGGCCGCTGAGCCACGAGATCGCCACCAGCAGCAGCGGCGGAGCCGCCATGTACACCACCAGCAGCAGCAGCCACCGGTCGGCGACGAACTGGTCGTAGCCGCTGCGCGTGTCGCCGCTCTCGCCGAACGCGAGGATGAGCCCGTGGAGGCCGTGCACCGCGCCGGCGAGGGCCGAGAGGATCGCGGCGGTCACGCCGACGCCCTTCGACCGGGTGAGCCGGCCCGCGGCGACGCCGAGCGCGATCGCCGCCGCGAGCAGGAGGAGCACCCAGGCCCAGAAGGTCACGCGGCCGGCCTCACGACGCCGGCGGGCTCGCGCTCGGCGAGCACGCGCAGGTTCTTCGTCGCGCGGGCGACGAGCGCGGCGACCATGACGCCGGCGATCCCGAAGCCGATCGCGTCGAGCAGCGTGATGCCGATGCCGAAGGCCTCGCCGCCCATCCCGACGCCCAGCGCCAGCGCGGTGTTCAGCGCGATCAGCACCACGCGGATCTCGGTCGGGCCGACGTAGCCGTAGCCGAGGTCGAAGCGCCCGAAGGCCGACGTCTCCAGGTAGGTGTTGATCGACAGGAGCAGGTAGGCGACGGCGATGGCCAGGCCGGTGGCGAGCAGCATGTGCGGGGACAGACCCAATCCGATGCAGATCGCCGCCGTCGCGAACGCGTCGACCAGGTGGTCGAGGTAGTAGCCGTACGTCGGGCGCTCGATCCGCCGGAACCGGGCCAGCGTGCCGTCGAGGGAGTCCCCGACCCAGTGCACGACGAGCAGGCCGCTCGCGACCCAGAGCATCCACTGGTGCTCGTTCGACAGCAGGTACGCGACCGCGATGCCGAGCGCGGCGAGCACGCCGAGCGACGTCAGGTGGTCGGGCAGCACGCGCCGGGGAAGCCGGGCGGCGAGCCAGTGGAGGACCCGCTCCTCGGGCTTGGCGAGGAGGAAGGTCTTCGTGCGAGGAGCCTCTGCGGTGTTCTTGTTGACCATGGGTCGACAGTGTAGCGCGCCTATCGACCACCGGTCAAGAGGGGACCGGTACGTTCTTCGTCATGACCGACTGGGACGTCGTGAAGGACCTCGAGGTGCACGTCGAGGACTACTCGCTGGAGCGGCTCGAGGAGGACGTGTCGAGCGACTTCACGCGGGTGACCACCGTCATCCGGATGCGCGGCGGCGGCGAGGAGGGCATCGGCGAGGACGTCGTCTACGACGCCGAGGACCACGACGCCGCGCAGGACGCCGGCCCGGTCCTCCCCGTCACCGGCCACTGGACCATCGAGGGCCTCTCGAACCACCTCGCCGGCCTCGACCTCTTCCCCGGCAAGGAGCCCGAGCGCGACGTCAGCCGCCTGTACCGCCGCTACGCCTACGAGTCCGCCGCGCTCGACCTCGCGCTGCGCCAGAACGACACCTCGCTGCACGCGCTCGTGAAGCGCGAGCCCCGGCCGCTCACCTACGTCGTCTCCCTGCGCCTCGGCGAGCCGCCCTCGCTCGACCCCGTCACGAGCCGCCTCGAGCACTACCCCGGCCTGCGCTTCAAGCTCGACCCGACCGTCTCGTGGACCGACGAGCTGGTGAAGCAGCTCGCGGACACCGGCGCGATCGACTCCGTCGACTTCAAGGGCCACTACAAGGGCACCGTCGTCGACAACCCGCCCGACGTCGACCTCTACCGCCGCGTCGTCGACGCGCTGCCGGAGGCGTGGATCGAGGACCCCCACCTCGACGACGACGTCCAGGCCTTCCTGGAGCCCCACCGCGACCGCGTCACCTGGGACGCGCCCATCCACGGCATCGCCGACATCGAGGCCCTCCCGTACCCGCCGCGGATGGTCAACGTCAAGCCATCCCGCGTGGGGTCGCTGAAGGAGCTGTTCGCGACCTACGCCTACTGCGACGAGCGCGGCATCGGCATGTACGGCGGCGGGCAGTTCGAGCTCGGCCCGGGCCGTGGCCAGATCCAGCTGCTCGCGAGCCTCTACCACCCCGACACCCCGAACGACGTGTCGCCGAGCGGCTTCCACTCGCCCAACCCGCCGCCCGGCCTGCCGGAGAGCCCGCTCCCGCCGCAGGTGCACGACCGCGGCTTCCGCTGGGGCTGACTCCCCGCCGCCCGTCAACTTTCGGACTGGCCGGCCGACCAAAAGGGCCGTGCCCGTCCTCGACCGCCTCCCGCGCGGCAAGACCCTCCCCTGCGAGTCCTGGCGCGCGCGCCACCGGATCATGGTCGCGCTCGTCTGGGCGCACGTCGTGCTGCTCTTCGTCTTCGCCGTCGCGCGCGACTACCCGGTCCTGCATACGCTGCTCGACGTCTCGCCCGTCGCCTTCTTCGGCTTCGTGGCCGGCCGCGAGCGCTTCGGCCGGCGCATCCGCGCCGGGTCGGTCGCCTTCGGGCTGCTGACCTCCTCGGCCCTCCTCGTCCACTTCTGGGACGGCGCGATCGAGGCGCACTTCCACTTCTTCGTGATGGTGACGATCCTCGCCACGTACGAGGAGTGGTTCCCGTACCTCCTCGCGATCGGCTACGTCGTCCTGCACCACGGCGTCATGGGCGCGCTCGACGCGCACTCGGTCTACGACCACACCGGCGGCTGGCGCAACCCGTGGGTGTGGGCGGGGATCCACGGCGGGTTCATCTCCGCGCTGGCCGTCGCGAACGTCGTCTCGTGGCGCCTGAACGAGCAGGTCCGCGAGGCGCTCAGCTCGAGCCAGAGCCGCTTCCGCTACGCCTTCGACGACGCGCCCGTCGGCATGGCCATCGTGAACGCCGCGGGCGTCATCCACCGCGCCAACCACGCACTCGCCGAGCGCACGGGCTGGGCGCCCGACGAGCTCGTCGGCCTCCAGCTGACCGACATCGTCGAGCCCGTCGGCCGCAACGGCCAGGAGCACCGCCTGCACCACCGCGACGGCAGCGCGGGCTGGGCGCTGTGCCACCGGTCCCTGCTGCCGTCCGAGGGCGACGAGGGCGAGACGTACATCGCGCACGTCCTCGACATCTCGCAGCGCAAGCAGGCCGAGAGCCAGCTCGACCACCAGGCCCACCACGACGCGCTGACCGGCCTGCCGAACCGCAAGCTGTTCGAGCGCTGCCTCGAGGAGGCCCTCGCCATCAGCCCGGAGGGCGTCGGCGCGCTGTTCGTCGACCTCGACAACTTCAAGCTCGTCAACGACACGCTCGGCCACGCCACGGGCGACCTCCTGCTCGAGTCCGTCGCCGACCGCATGCAGCGCCTGCTGCGCCCCGACGACGTCATCGCCCGCTTCGGCGGCGACGAGTTCGCGGTCCTGCTGCGCGGCATCGACGGCGTCGACGAGGCGATCGGCGTCGCCGACCGCATCGCCGGCGCGCTGCGGGCGCCGTTCAACCTCGCCGACGAGCAGCGCTACGTCACCGCGTCGATCGGCATCTGCCTCGCCTGCGACAGCCGCAGCGACGCCGCGGACCTCCTGCGCGACGCCGACTCGGCCATGTACCGCGCCAAGGAGCTCGGCAAGGCGCGCTGCGAGGTCTTCGACGCCGGCATGCGCGAGATCGTCGTGGAGCGCGTCGGGCTCGAGGCCTCCCTGCGCGGGGCCGTCGAGCGCGGCGAGCTGCGCCTCGACTACCAGCCGCTGATCGAGCTCGCCACCGGCCGCATCCGCTCGGTCGAGGCGCTGCTGCGCTGGGATCACCCGGAGCTCGGGCTCATCCCGCCGCTGCGCTTCATCCCGGTCGCCGAGCAGAGCGGGCTGATCGGCGAGATCGGCGCGTGGGTCGTGCGCACCGCCTGCATGCAGGCCGCGCAGTGGGACGACGAGGTCGAGGTCGCCGTCAACGTCTCACCGCGCCAGCTGGCCTCCCCCGCCTTCCGCGAGCACGTCGGCGCGGCCCTCGCCGCCGCCGGCCTGCCGCCCCAGCGCCTCTGCCTCGAGGTCACCGAGAGCGCCGTCATCGCCGACCTCGAGGAGGCGGACCGCACCCTGCGGGGGCTGCGCGACCTCGGCGTCAAGCTCGCCGTCGACGACTTCGGCGTCGGCTACGCGTCGCTCAGCCAGCTCAAGTCGCTGCCGCCCGTCGACGTCCTCAAGATCGACCGCTCCTTCGTGAGCGGCGTCCTCAACGGCGGCGACGACCGCGCGATCGTCGAGGCGGTCGTCGGGCTCGCGCACTCCATGGGCCTCCAGACGGTGGCCGAGGGGATCGAGAGCGCCGAGCAGGGCGAGGCGCTGCGCGCGCTCAACTGCGTCTTCGGCCAGGGCTACCACTACGCCCGGCCCTCCTCGCCCGAGGCGATCGCCGACCTGCTGGCGAAGCAGGCCGGCGAGGTCGCCTCGTAGCAGCGGCTAGTTCAGCCGCTGGATGATGGTGCCGGTCCCGAGGCCGCCACCGCAGCACATCGTCACGAGCCCCATCTCCTTGTCGGAGCGCTCGAGCTCGTGCAGCAGCGTGGTCAGCAGGCGCGCGCCGGTCGAGCCGAGCGGGTGGCCCAGGGCCATCGCGCCGCCGTTGACGTTGACGCGGTCCATGTCGGGGTCGAGCTCGCGGCGCCACGCGGCGACGACGGGCGCGAACGCCTCGTTGATCTCGACGAGGTCGATGTCGCTCATCGACATCCCGTTGCGGTCGAGCAGCTTGCGCGTCGCGGGGATCGGGCCCTCGAGCATCTTGACCGGGTCGCAGCCGACCGTCGTCTGGTCGAAGATCTTCGCCCGCGCCTTCAGGCCGAGCGCATCGGCCTTCTCGCGCGACATGAGGAGCACGGCGGCCGCCCCGTCGGAGATCTGCGACGAGTTCGCCGCGGTGATCTTGCCGTCGGGCTTGAACGCCGGCTTCAGCGTCGAGAGCTTCTCGAGGTTCGTGTCGGGGCGGATGCCCTGGTCGGTGACGTAGGTGTCGCCGTTGACCTTGAACGGGATCGTCTCGCGCTCGAAGCGGCCCTCCTCCGTCGCCTGGTGGGCGAGGCGGTGGGAGCGCACCGCGAGCTCGTCGAGCTCGGAGCGGGGGATCTCCCACTCGTCGGCGATCATCTCGGCGCCGAGGCCCTGGCCGACGATGTTGTGCTTCTCGAGCAGCTTCTGGGTGAACGCGGCGCCGTACTTCTGCTGCGTCTCCATGCCCGCCGAGAACGGGATGTGGCCCATGTGCTCGACGCCCGAGCCGATGACCACGTCGTGGATGCCCGCGGCGATGAGCGCCGCGCCGAAGTTGACGGCCTGCTGGGCCGAGCCGCACTGGCGGTCGACGGTCGTCGCGGCGGCCTCGATCGGCAGCCCCTCCTGCAGCCACGCGTTGCGCGCGACGTTGAAGGCCTGCTCGCCGAACTGCTGGACGCAGCCCGCGATGACGTCCTCGACCTCGGTGGCATCGACGCCGGAGCGCTCGAGCACCTCGGTGTAGCACTTGCCCAGGAGGTCGTTGGGGTGCGTGTCCTTGTAGTAGCCCTTCTCCGGGTGACCCCGCCCGATGGGCGTGCGGACGGCCTCGACGATGACGACTTCTCGACCCTGCTGGCTCATGTGTTCCTCTCGGTGACTGACGCCTGCGTCATGAAATGTAGTCTCCGGCGCCGTGGCGGAGCGTCTCGGGATAGTCGGCGGCGGCGCGATCGCGCGCGGGATCGCCCGTGTCGCCTGCGAGCACGGCGACGTGGTCATGTGGGTCCGCTCGCCCGAGAAGCTCGACGCGCCCGAGGACGTCGAGGTCACGAGCGATCTGGACGCGCTCGAGGGGTCGGACGTCGTCGTCGAGGCGATCGCGGAGGACGCCGAGGTCAAGGCCGGCCTCTACCGGCGGCTCCCCCCGCTCGACGGCGCGCTGCTCTGCACCACGACCTCGTCGCTCTCGATCAACGAGCTGGCGCAGGCGAGCGGCAGGCCCGACCGCTTCGTCGGCCTGCACGTCTTCAACCCCGTCCACAAGATGGACCTGGTCGAGCTGGCCTTCCCCGACGCCGCGACCGAGGAGACGAAGGCCCGAGCCCGCGCGCTGTGCGAGCACCTGGGCAAGACCGCCGTGGAGGTCCCGGACGTCCCCGGGTTCGTGGTCAACCGCCTGCTCTTCCCCTACCTCTTCAGCGCGGTCCGGCTGCTCGACGAGACCGACCTGGAGCCGAAGGCCGTCGACGCCTGCATGAAGCTGGGCGCGGGCCATCCGATGGGGCCGCTGGCGCTGCTCGACCTCGTCGGGCTCGACGTGTCCGTCGCGATCGGCGAGACGATCGGCGCCGAGATCCCACCGCGGCTGCGCCAGCTCGTGGACGAGGGCGCGCTGGGGCGCAAGGCGGGGCGCGGGCTCTACGTGTATGACCGGTAACGGTCTTTAGGCCCGATTCAGGAACGGGGGGAAGATCGATGGCGCGGACGCAGACTCAACGCAACCGCACCTCCTCCCAGAAGCAGACGACCGGCCCGCGACGCGGGCCGGTCGTCTGTCTGCCTGTCGGTGGACCCACCCCGATCCACCTGCTCTGTTGTCGGCGCCTCTGGCGTGTCTCAGCCCCTTGGCGCCTATATGGATCTCGCCGTCCCACGGGCGAGATCAGAAGCTCCCAACGCGGGCCGCGCGAGAAACTTGCGCTATTGCGACGACAACGCGCGTCGGTCGCGGATGCGCACCGCCTCGACGCGGTTCTCGCGGACCGACTCGACCCGGATCGAGTAGCCGTCGGCCTGCACCGTGTCGCCCCGGCGGGGCAGCCGGCCGAGCTCGGCGAAGACGAAGCCGCCGACCGAGTTGTAGGCGTCGGTGTCGACCGGCAGGGACAGGCCATGGTCGAGCAGGTCGGTCACCGCGACGTGCCCGCGCACGTACCAGTCGCCGTTGGCCAGCCGCCGGATCTCGCCGCCGGTCGGGTCGGTCTCGTCGTCGATCTCGCCGACGACCTCCTCGATGATGTCCTCGACCGTCACGATCCCCGCCACGCGGCCGTACTCGTCGACGACGACGGCCATCGAGGACCGCGTGCGCTGGAGGTCCGCGAGCAGGTCGTCGAGCGGCTTGGTCTCGGGGACGATCGGCGCGTCGCGCACGCCGTTCTCGAAGCGCGCGTCGCCGCCCTCGGTCATCAAGAGCCGCGCGAGCGTGTTGGCGTGCACGATCCCGCGAACGCGGTCCTGGTTCTCGTCCTCGGTCACGAGCAGCCGCGTGTGGCCGGAGGAGATGCAGCGGCGCAGCGCGGTCTCGACGTCCTCGGAGACGTCGGCGGTCACGACGGCCGGGATCGGCGTCATGACGTTGCGCGCCTCCTGCTCGTGGAGGTGGAAGACGCCGGAGAGCATCCCCGCCTCGCCGGGGTCGAGGTTCCCGCCGGCCTGGGCCTGCGCGATGATCGCGCGCAGCTCCTTCGGCGTCGAGCCCTCCTCCATGTTGGCGTCCGCGTCGATGCGGAAGAAGCGGTGCAGGACCCAGTTCGACACGCCGTTCAGCGCGGAGATGAAGGGGCGCATCCCCTTCTCGAAGAGGAACAGCGGCCGCGCGATGCGCAGCGCGACCTGCTCGGGCCGGACGATCGCGTAGATCTTCGGGATCTGCTCGCCGGCGGTGATGTGCAGCGCGGTCGTGAGCACGTAGGCGATGGCGATCGCGATGGCGGTCGCGAGCCCGTGCGAGACGACGTCGCCGAACAGCGGCTCGAGCAGCTCGGCGATCGCGGGCTCGCCCAGGAAGCCGATGCCCAGCGAGGCGAGCGTGATGCCGAGCTGGCACGCCGACAGGTACTGGCTGAGGTCGTCGGCGAGGCGGACCGCCGTGGCGGCGCCGCGCCTGCCTTCCTTCGACAGCTCCTCGAGCGCCGACTTGCGGGTGCGCACGAGCGCGAACTCGGCCGCGACGAAGAACCCGTTGGCGAGGACGAGCAGGAGGACCGCGATCAGGAAGAGCGCGGTCAAGCGGCGTCAGTGCGGCCGCGGCGCTGTTCGCCGCGACTTCGAGGGAGGTCGTCGTTCATCGACAGGCTCGCCGCGAAGGGTAGCGTCAGAGCGGGATGCCGTCGATGCGCTCGGCCATGGCGCGATCGGCGTCGGTCACGCGGCCCTCGGAGTGCGTCGAGAGCGTGAGCCGGACCTTGTTCCATCCGTGGACGAGGATGTCCGGATGGTGGTTGGCCTCCTCCGCCGCGTCGGCCACCCGGTTGACGAAGGCCATCGCCCCCGCGAAGTCCCCGAACTCGTAGTCGCGGACGATCGCCGCGTCCTCTTCACGCCACTCGCTCATATCCTCCCCCTCGAGTCATGCGGATCGTCTCCCTCGTGCCGCACGCCACCGAGCTGCTCTTCGCGCTCGGCCTCGGCGACCAGGTCGTGGGCGTCACCCACGAGTGCGACCACCCAGCCGCGGCGCAGGCGCGTCGCCACGTCACCCGCGACAGGCTACCCCCGGGCCTGAGCTCGAAGGAGATCGACGCCGCGGTGCGCGAGTTCACCGAGGGCGGCGAGGCGATCTACGCGCTCGACGAGGACGTCCTGCGCGAGCTGCGGCCCGACCTGATCGTGACGCAGGCGCTGTGCCCGGTCTGCGCCGTCTCCTACGAGGACGTCCGCGCGATCGCCGAGCGGATGGAGCCCGCCCCGAAGGTGGTCGCGCTCGACCCGAAGACCTACGGCGAGACGCTCGCGGACGTGCGCACCGTCGCGCTAGCGGCCGACGCGCAGACCGCCGGGGTCGCGCTGGTGGCGAGCGCTTCGCGGCGGGTCGCCGCGGTGGAGGAGGCGGTGGCCGGCGTCGGGCGCCGCCCGCGGGTCGCCGCGCTCGAGTGGTTCGACCCCGTCTTCGTCGCCGGCCACTGGACGCCGCAGCTCATCGAGATGGCCGGCGGCTTTGACGTCCTCGGCTTCGCCGGCGAGCACTCCGAGCAGACGACCTGGGAGATGGTCAAGGCGGCCGAGCCCGACGTCGTGATCGCCATGCCGTGCGGCTACGGCGCGGAGCGCGCCCGCGAGGAGGCGCTGCTGTACGCCGAGCGGCTGCGCGACGTCGGCGCGGGGCAGGTCGTCGCCGTCGACGCCGCGGCGACGTTCTCGCGCCCCGGGCCGCGGCTGGTCGACGGGCTCGAGACGCTCGCCCACGTGCTGCACCCCGACCGCGTGCCGGAGGCACCCGGCCCTGCGCTGGTGGTGGAGGTCTGAGCGCGCCGGCGCGCATCCTCTACCTGCACTCGAGCGCGGGCCGCTACGGCGCCGACCGTCAGCTGCACCTTCTCACCGCGGGCCTCGACCGCGACCGCTTCGAGCCGATCGTCGTGCTCGCCGAGGACGGGCCGCTGCGGGGCGATCTCGAGGCGTCGGGCGTCGAGGTCCACGTCCGCCCGCTGGCGGTCCTGCGGCGGTCGCTGATGTCGCCGACCGGGATGGCGCGCGTCG
>DASVRH010000204.1:0-6925 GCA_036388715.1 Solirubrobacteraceae bacterium
CGGACGCGCTGGTCGCCGCCGCTGCAGAACGCCAGCGGGCCCTCGCCGGTGAGGATGATCACGCCGACCGACGTGTCCTCGCGGGCGAGCTCGAACGCCTGCGACATCTCGATGACGGTCTGCGGCCGGAAGGCGTTGCGGACCTCCGGACGGTCGATCGTGATCTTCGCGATGCCGTCGCCGGACGTCTCGTAGCGGATGTCCTCGAAGTCGCCGGCGGGCTGCCATTGCACGGTCATGAGACCGGCGAGTCTATTTTGCGTGCCGTGAAGGTCGACGCCTGGCTTCCCCGCGCCGCCGCCGCCCGGCCCGATCACCCCGCGATCAACGACATCACCTACGCGGAGCTGCTCGACCGCGCGCGGCGGGCCCCGGCCGAGATCGACCACGGGCTTCCGGCCGAGGAGGTCGCCGTGCGCGTCCACGCGACGCTGCTGCGCGGCGGCGAGGAGCAGCACGACCTCGACGCCACGGCGCTGGTGGTGAGGACGTCGGGCACGACCGCGCAGCCGAAGGACGTCGAGCTGACCTACGGCAACTGGCTGTGGAGCGCGCTGGGGTCGGCCGTCGCGCTCGGCCACCCGCCGTCGGAGCGCTGGCTGTGCGCCCTGCCCCTGACCCACGTCGGCGGCCTCTCGATCCTCCTGCGCAGCGTCATCGCCGGCACGACCGTCCTGCTCCACGACCGCTGGGACACCGAGGCGGTCCTCCTCGGACTGGACGACGCGACGATCGTCAGCCTCGTCCCGACGACGCTCAAGCGCCTGCTCGACGCCGGGCTGAGCGAGCCGCCGGCGCTGCGCCACGTGCTGCTCGGCGGCGCCCCGATCCCGCCCGCGCTGCTCGGGCGCGCCCGCGAGGCGAAGGTGCCGGTGGCGACGACCTACGGCCTCACGGAGGCCTGCTCGCAGGTGACGACGAACGGCGTCCCGCTCTTCTGCACGAGGGTCGAGCTGGCCGAGGACGGCGAGGTCCTCGTCAGCGGCCCGACGGTCGCCGGGGGAGGGACGCTGAGGACCGGCGACGTGGGCCGCTGGGAGGACGGCAGGCTGGCGATCGTCGGCCGCAAGGCCGACACGATCATCACCGGCGGCGAGAACGTCGCGCCGGCCGAGGTCGAGCAGGTGCTCGAGCAGCACCCCGCCGTCGAGGAGGCGGCCGTCCACGGCCGCCCCGACCCGGAGTGGGGCGAGGCGGTCGTCGCGACGGTCGTGCTGCGCTCCGAGGCGTCGGAGGACGAGCTGCGCGCCTACGTGGCCGAGCGCCTAGATCCCTTCAAGGTCCCGAAGTCGGTGAGCGCGAGACGTGAGCCGCTGCCCCGGACGGCTTCGGGGAAGCTTCAGCGCGGCGCGCTCGAGTGAGAAGTCGTCCTTCCACTGGTCGCCGCGCGCCGCGGAGCGGCACAGCGCGACCACGAGCGCCAGTCCCACGGCCCAGACCGCCGATGCCGTGAGGATCAACAGGGGGGTGGTCATGTCGCTGCAACGAGCGAGCCCATGCCAAAGTTGGTCTGTGACCACACGGTTCTATTACGACCTCAGCTCCCCCTTCGCCTACCTCGCCGCCCACCGCGTCGACGACGTGGTGCCCGGCGACGTCGAGTGGGTCCCGATCGCGTTCGGCCCGCTGCTCGTGCAGACCGGCCGCGTCCCGTGGTCGCTGAAGCCCGGCCGCGAGGTGAACATGCAGGAGTGCGAGCGCCGCGCGCAGCGCATGGGGCTGCCGCCGATCCGCTGGCCCGAGGCCTGGCCGGCCGAGAGCTACAGCGTCAACCCGGCGCGCGCCGCCCTGTTCGCCAAGCGGCAGGGCAAGGTGCGCGAGATGTCGCGGGCGCTGTACGCCGAGATCTTCGGGCGCGGCCGCCGGCTCGACGACCCCGCCACGGTCGAGGCGGCGGCGAGCGCCGCCGGCGTCGACGGCGTGGCCGAGGGGATCGCCGAGGTCAAGGCGGAGCTGCGCGAGCAGACCGAGGACGCGATCGCCCGCGGCATCGTCGGCCTCCCGCGCGTCGAGGTCGGCGGCGCGATCTTCGGGGGCGACGCCCGCCTCGAGGAGGCCGCGGCCAGGGCGGCGGCGTGAGCGTCGACCCCGAGACCTACCGCACCGAGTCGCGCCGGCGCTGGGAGAAGGCCGCGCGGGGGTGGGAGGCCCGGCGCGAGGAGCACGGCCGCGACGCCCAGCCCGTCTCGGTCTGGCTCGTCGAGCACCTCGAGCCCCAGCCCGGCTACACGGTCCTCGAGCTGGCCGCCGGCGTCGGCGACACCGGCCTGCTCGCCGCCGAGCTGGTCCAGCCCGGGGGGAAGGTCATCCTCACCGACGGCGCCCAGGCCATGGTCGAGGCGGCCGAGCGCCACGCGAAGGAGCGCGGGATCGCGAACGTCGAGTGCCGCCAGATGGAGGCGGAGTGGATCGACCTGCCGACGGCGTCGGTCGACGGGGTCACCTGCCGCTGGGGCTACATGCTGCTCGCCGACCCCGACGCCGCCCTGCGCGAGACCCGCCGCGCCCTGCGCCCGGGCGGGCGCGTGACCCTCGCCGCCTGGACCGACTACGAGGCGAACCCCTGGTTCACCGTGATCGGCCGCGCCCTGGGCGAGGAGCCGCCGAGGCCCGGCCCGCCGGGGCCGTTCGCCTTCAGCGAGCCCGGCCACGTCGAGGAATTGCTGGCGGGCGCGGGCTTCGACGAGATCCTGGTCGAGCCGCTCGACTTCACCATGCGGATGGCGAGCAGGGACGACTACTTCGAGCACCAGCGCTCGCTCTCCACCCGCTTCAACGAGGCCCTCGCGGGCATGTCGCCGGCCGAGCACACGCGCGTCCGCGACGCGATCGACGAGCTGCTCGAGCCGTTCGTCACGAGCGACGGATCGGTCGAGCTCCCGGCCCGGACGTGGGTCGCGGGCGCGCTTGGCTAGCCTCACGGCCCATGTACTACGACGACGACGCGGACCTCTCCCTCCTGGAGGGCAAGACCGTGGCCATCATCGGCTACGGCTCCCAGGGCCACGCCCACTCGCTCAACCTCAAGGACTCGGGCGTGAACGTCGTCGTAGGCCTGCGGGAGGGCTCGAAGTCGGTCGAGGAGGCCAAGGGCAACGGCCTGCGGGTCGAGTCGATCGCCGACGCCGCCAGCGAGGGCGACCTCGTGATGCTCCTCGTCCCCGACGAGCTGCACCGCCAGGTGTGGGAGTCCGAGGTCCGCGACGGGATCGCCGACGGCAACATGCTGCTCTTCGGCCACGGCTTCAGCGTCCACTACGACGAGGTCCAGCCGCCGCAGGGCGTCGACGTCGCGCTCGCCGCCCCGAAGGGCCCGGGCCACCTCGTCCGCCGCCAGTACACCGAGGGCTCCGGCGTCCCCGGCCTGATCGCGGTCCAGCAGGACGCCACGGGCAACGCCAAGCCGCTCGCCCTGGCCTACGCCAAGGGCATCGGCTGCACGCGCGGCGGCGTCATCGAGACCACGTTCAAGGACGAGACGGAGACGGACCTCTTCGGCGAGCAGGCCGTCCTCTGCGGCGGCGCCTCCGAGCTCGTCCAGGCCGGGTTCGAGACGCTGGTCGAGGCCGGCTACGACCCGCAGATGGCGTACTTCGAGTGCCTGCACGAGCTGAAGCTCATCGTCGACCTGATGTACGAGAAGGGCCTCGCCGGCATGCGGTACTCGATCTCGAACACGGCCGAGTACGGCGACTACACGCGCGGCAAGCGCGTCATCACCGACGAGACGCGGCAGAACATGAAGAAGATCCTCGAGGAGATCCAGAGCGGCGACTTCGCCCGCGAGTGGATCGCCGAGAACCGCGCGGGCCAGGAGAACTTCAAGCGCATGCGCTCCGAGCAGGCGTCCTCTCAGGTCGAGACGACCGGCAAGGAGCTCCGGGCCAAGATGGACTGGATCCAGACGGAGTTCTGAGCATGGAGGCCTCCACCGCCCTCGAGATCCCGCAGGAGCTCAAGCCGCAGGACGGCCGCTTCGGCTCGGGCCCGTCGAAGGTCCGCCCCGAGCAGCTCCAGCACGTGCTCGACCACGCCATCGACGTCATGGGCACCTCGCACCGCCAGGCGCCGGTGAAGGCCGTCGTCGGCCGCGTCCGCGAGGGGCTGCGCGAGCTGTTCGCGCTGCCCGACGGCTACGAGATCGCGCTCGGCAACGGCGGCACGACGTGCTTCTGGGACGCGCTGGCCTTCGGCGTCGTCCGCGAGCGGGCGCTGCACTTCACGTACGGAGAGTTCTCCTCGAAGTTCGCGAAGGTCACGGCGGGGGCGCCGTTCCTCGCCGACCCGGTCGTCGAGGCCGCCGAGCCGGGCGACGCGCCGCGGCCGCACGGCGACGAGTCCTGCGACGTCGTGTGCTGGGCGCACAACGAGACGTCGACCGGCGTGATGGTGCCGATCGAGCGGCCCGCGGGCGAGGGGCTCGTCCTGATCGACGCGACCTCCGGCGCCGGCGGGCTTCCCGTCGACGTGGGGGACACCGACGTCTACTACTTCGCCCCGCAGAAGTCGTTCGCGGCCGACGGCGGGCTGTGGCTGGCGCTCATGTCGCCGGCCGCGGTGGACCGGGTGAACGAGATCGCCGCGAGCGACCGCTGGATCCCCGAGTTCCTCTCGATCGCCACCGCGCTCGACAACTCGCGCAAGGACCAGACCTACAACACGCCGGCCCTCGCGACGCTGCTGATGCTTGCCGACCAGGTCGACTGGATGGTCTCCAACGGCGGACTGGACTTCTGCGTCTCGCGCACGAGCGCCTCGGCGGATCATCTCTACGGCTGGGCGGAGGAGCGCTCGTTCGCCTCGCCGTTCGTCGCCGACCCGGAGAAGCGCTCGCTCGTGGTCGGGACGATCGACTTCACCGACGACGTGGACGCCGCGGCGATCGCCGCGACGCTGCGCGCGAACGGCATCGTCGACGTCGAGCCGTACCGCAAGCTCGGGCGCAACCAGCTGCGCATCGCGATGTTCCCGGCGATCGATCCCGAGGACGTCAAGGCGCTCACCGGCTGCATCGACTGGGTCGCCGAGAGGCTCTCGTGACCAAGGTATTGGTGGCCGAGAAGATCGGCGCGAGCGGCATCGAGCTGCTGCGCGAGCACTTCGAGGTCGACACCGCGTTCGACCAGGAGGGCTTCGACCTCGAGGCCCGGATCGGCGAGTACGACGGCATCCTCATCCGCAGCGCGACGAAGATGACGCCGGAGCTGATCGAGGCGGGGGAGCGCCTGCGCGTGATCGGCCGAGCGGGCGTCGGCGTCGACAACGTCGACGTCCCAGCCGCCACCAAGCGCGGCATCGTCGTCGTCAACGCGCCGCAGTCGAACGTCGTCACCGCCGCCGAGCACACCGTCGCGATGCTGCTCGCGCTGGCGCGGAACATCCCGCAGGCCCACCAGTCGCTGACCGCCGGCAAGTGGGAGCGGTCGAAGTTCTCCGGGGTCGAGCTGCTCGACAAGACGCTGGGCGTGGCCGGCTTCGGCCGCATCGGCCAGCTCGTCGCCGAACGGGCCAGGGGCTTCGGGATGAAGGTCCTCGCGATGGACCCGGGCGTGACGCCGCAGCGCTTCGAGGAGCTGGGCGTCGAGCGCGCCCAGACCAAGGAGGACCTGCTGGCGCGGGCGGACTTCCTCACGCTCCACCTCCCCAAGATCCCCGAGACCGTGAACTTCCTCGACGCCGCCGCGTTCGCGTCGATGCGCGACGGCGTCCGCATCGTCAACGTGGCGCGCGGCGGGATCGTGAACGAGGACGACCTCTTCGACGCCCTGGAGAGCGGCAAGGTCGCGGGCGCGGCGCTCGACGTCTTCGACGAGGAGCCCAAGACCGAGAGCCGGCTGTTCGCGCTCGGCAACGTCGTCGTGACGCCACACCTCGGCGCCTCGACCGCCGAGGCGACCGACCGCGCGGGCTTCCAGGCCGCCGAGCAGATCGTCGCCGCCCTGAACGGCGGCACGGTGACGAGCGCGGTCAACGCGCCCGCCCTGCGCCCGGAGGACATCGCGGTGCTCGGGCCGTTCCTGCCGCTCGCCCGCGCGCTCGGCCGCCTGGCCACCGCGCTCAACGCCGAGATGGGCAGCGTGCACCTCGAGGCCCGCGGCGGGATCGCGGAGCGCGACGTCCGGGTGCTCGGGACGGAGGTCCTCGTCGGCGTCCTCACCGGTCTGACCGAGGAGGACGTCAACCAGGTCAACGCGCCGCTGCTCGCCGAGGAGCGCGGCGTCGAGATCACGGAGACGAAGAACACGAGTGCCCGCGACTTCACCGACCTCGTCCGGGTCACCGTGGGCGAGCAGCGGGTCGTCGGCACCGTGCTCGGCCGGCGCGATCGCGCGCACCTGCTCGAGGCCTGGGGCCGGCGCTTCAACGTCCAGCTCGAGGACCATCTCGCCCTGTTCCGCTACCGCGACGTGCCGGGCATGATCGGCCGCGTGGGCACGGTCTTCGGCGAGGCGGGGATCAACATCGCCTCCGCGGCGGTGGGCTACGAGCCCGAGGACGCCGACGACGACGGCTGCGCCGTCATGGTCGTCACCACCGATCGCCCGGTCCCGCAGGAGGTGGTCGACGGCCTCCTCGCCCTCGACGACTTCGTCGACGGCCGCGCGGTCGCCCTGCGCTGACGCACAGAAACTCCGCGCGCTGCGCCGCGTTGGAGTGGTTGTGCTGCGTGGCGTCCTCCTGACGACTGTCGTGCTCCTCGCCGCCGGCGCCGCGCCGGCCGGTGGGCAGGTGCGGGTGATCCCGACCGACGGCGGGGGCATCGCGGGCCCGCGGTTCGCCGGCGAGGAGGTCGTGTGGGCGCAGGCGATGCCCGGCCGCGAGATCGTGACGTTCGCGGAGGGGCCGGCCGGCCGGCGCGTGCTCGACCGCCAGCCCGCCGGCGAGCAGGACTGGTGGGGCACACGTCGCTTCGACCTCGCCGCGG
>DASVRH010000205.1:0-8995 GCA_036388715.1 Solirubrobacteraceae bacterium
CTCGCCCGGCGCCGGCTGTCGCGCCCCGCGATCGCCCTCCTCGACGAGCCGGCGCACCTCGCGACGACGCTGCTCGCGCTTCGCGCGTCGCCGCTGCGGCTCGAGCGGCGGACCGAGACGAGCGCCCTCGTCGCGTGCGCGCTGCTCGACGCCGACCACGTCCCGAGCGAGCTCGGGTTCGACTTTCTGCGCCGCGGTGCAGCCCGGCCGTACGCGCACTCCGTCGCGGGGGTCGCCCTCGCCATGGCGCTCGCGAGGACCCTCGGCGGCAGCCCGCCGGGCGCCGCGCTCGGCGTCCTCACGCACGTCGCCCGCGACGCGGCCGGCGGCCCCGGGATCACGTTCGGCTGGCCGTTCTCGCACGGCACCCAGCGCGTCCCTCCGGCGGCGTACCACGCGGCCATCGCGCTCAGCGCAGGACGAGTCGCGCTGCGGAGGAGCGCGCCGGGCCCGCCTCGTCGCGCCCGCGGATCGCGACCCGCACGCGGACCGGCGCGAAGCGCCGGACGATCGCCCGCGCCTCCTCGCCGAACGGGATGACGACCTCCTCCGAGGCGCCCGACACGAGGCCGTAGGACGCCAGCCCGAGCCGCGCCTGCCGGCGCCGCTGCACGCGCCGCACCGTCGTCGCCCGCAGCGTCCCGCCGCAGCGCACGAACGCGATCGGCGGGCACTCGACCCGCACGCGCAGCCCCTCCTCGTCGAGGCGCCGCGCGACCGGGACCACGCGCACCGCGAACGTCGTCAGGCGCTGCTCGCAGTCGGCGTCGACCGGGTCGCCGAGGTCGGCCCACACGCGGTCGACCTCGCTCCCGCAGCGGACGGTGTCCATCCGCTGGTCGCGCGCGACGATGCGGTCGAAGCCCGCGTCGCCGGCGAGCGAGTCGCTGCCGGGCCCGCCGTAGAGCACGTCCGTCCCCGGCCCGCCCGAGGCGCTGCCGCCGCTGTTGGCCGGCGCGAGCACGTCGGCGCCCGCGCCGCCGCTGACGCTCTCGACGTCGGGCAGCACGTTGTCGCGCTCGGGCGAGGACAGCAGGAGGAAGGTGGGCAGCGCGCCGTCGAACGTGAGCGTCGCCCCCGGCCGGTCGCCGTCGTCGGCGAAGCCGTCGGGGTCGACGACGAGGTTGCCGCCGCGGCGCGAGTAGTCGGCCCGATCGACGCCCTCGCCGCCCTGCAGGGCGTCCGAGCCGTCCGGCGTGCGGTCGGCGACGAAGACGTCGTCGCCGTTGCCGCCCTGGAGCAGGTCCTGGCCGCGCCCGCCCGTCAGCGTGTCGACGCCGCCGGCGCCGTCGAGCCGGTCGTCGCCCGGCCCGCCCGTCAGGCGGTTGCCGAAGTCCGTCCCGATCAGGGTGTCGAAGCCGTTGCCGCCGACCGCGCGCTCGATCTCGATGACCTCGTCGCCCTCGCCGGCGCGCCCGTCGTCCGCGCCCCCGCCGAGCGTGACGGTCACGTCCTCGGGACGCGAGGAGTACGTCACCGTGTCGCGCCCGCTGCCGCCGATGACGAGGTCGTTGCGCTGGCCGCCGCGCAGCGTGTCGTTCCCGGTGCCGCCGCGCAGCGTCGCCCGCACGGGCGCGGAGTTGCCGACGCTGAGGACGTCGTTCAACGGCCCGAGGTCGGCCGCCAGGTCGGTCACCTCCGGGCCCCCGCAGCTCGCGCGGTCCGGCCGCGTCTGCGTGCAGCCGGGCCCGGCGGTGACGGCGGTGCGGCTGTCGCGGATCGTCAGCCCGCCGGAGGACCGGCCCGTGACGGTGATTTGGTTGCGTTCGCGGTCGGGCGCGGCGATCGTGACCGTGGTCCCCTCGACGGACACGGTGGCCGCCGGCGCCGGGGCGGCGGCGACGAGCGCGAAGAGCAGGGCGAGCGGGGCGGCGAAGGACCTCATCGGGTCAGAGGAACACGCGATCAGCGCGAGAGGAGCGCGAGGTCGGCGTCGACCATCAGCCGGATGAGCTGCTCGAACGACGTCTGCGGTCGCCACCCCAGCTCGCGCTCCGCCTTCGCCGAGTCGCCGATCAGGTGGTCCACCTCGGCCGGCCGGACGAGGCCGGGATCGAGCTGCACGTACGGCTCCCAGTCCCCGAGCCCCGCCTGGTCGAACGCGATCTCGACGCAGTCGCGCACGGAGTGCGACTCGCCGGTGGCGATGACGTAGTCGTCCGCCTCCGGCCGCTGGAGCATGAGCCACATCGCCACGACGTAGTCCTTCGCGTAGCCCCAGTCGCGACGCGCGTCGAGGTTGCCGAGCGACAGCGAGGAGCGCAGCCCGAGCTTGATGGCCGCCGCGTGCCACGTGATCTTGCGCGTGACGAACTCGAGCCCGCGCCGCTCGGACTCGTGGTTGAAGAGGATCCCGCTCGTGGCGTGCAGCCCGTAGGACTCGCGGTAGTTGACCGTAATGTGGTGGCCGTAGACCTTGGCCACCCCGTACGGCGAGCGGGGGTAGAACGGCGTCGCCTCGTTCTGCGGGACCTGCCGCACCTTGCCGAACATCTCGCTCGACGACGCCTGGTAGAAGCGCGCTTCGGGCGCGGCCTCGCGCATCGCCTCGAGGATGCGCGTCACGCCGACGCCCGTGAACTCCGCCGTCAGCGTCGGCTGGATCCACGACACCGCGACGAACGACATCGCGGCCAGGTTGTAGATCTCGTCCGGCCGCGCGGCGCGGATCGCGTCGACGAGCGAGCGCTGGTCGAGCAGGTCGCCCTGGTGCAGCGTGATCCGCTCGCGCAGGTGCTCGATGCGCTCGAACTTCTCCGTCGACGCGCGGCGCACGACGCCGTGGACCTCGTAGCCCTTCTCGAGCAGCAGCTCGGCCAGGTACGAGCCGTCCTGGCCGGTGATGCCGGTGATGAGCGCGCGCGGGGGCAAGGCGCGCGGCAGTCTAGGTGGCGCCGGCCGGCGCTAGCGCGTGCGGCCGAGCTCGGACGGCCGCTCGAGCTCGGTCTCGTCGCGCGTGAAGCGGCCGGTCGGGGCCGGGCGCGACGGGGCGAAGCCCGCCTCGGCGGCGGCCCGCTCGGCGTCCTCGGCCGTCTGCAGGACCGGGCCGCTGCGCCCGCCGCCGAGCCGCAGCACGTACGCGTGCCGCCCGTCGCTGTAGCGGAAGAGCGGGCGGAGCAGCGCGATGAGCCAGCCGGGGACGACACGACGCGGACGCATGACCCCGATGTTCCCGGATCGTTGGAGAGGGATGCGTAGGTTCACGAGCCGCGCTGCCACTCCTCGGGAGAGGGCGCCGACCAGTCGCCCCGCCGCCCCTTGCGCGCGAAGCGCACGAGCCACGGCAGGCGGCGCAGCGGCCGCGGGTCGTACATGAGCGACTTGACGAGGTAGCCGCCGGTGAGCAGCGCGAACGAGGGGAGGCTCAGCCCGCCGTGGTGCTGCTTGATCCACATGAAGTTGCGCACGCGGTAGAGGTCGCGCCAGAACGCCTCCCACGGCACCGGCGCGTAGGTCAGCCCGAAGCGGGCGTTGAAGAACCGCGCCCGGCGCGTCGTCGCGCCGCCGCCGCCGATCGGGACCTTGTGGAGGATCTCCGACTCGGGGACGAGCCGGATGCGGCCGTGCGGGCGCAGCCGCAGCGAGTACTCGGCGTCGTCGTAGCCGATGAAGAACTCGGCGATCGGGAGGCCCGCCGCCCGCGCGGCCTGGGTGCGCATCAACAGGCCGACGAACGACGCGCACTCGACCTCCTCGCGCCGCCCGGGCTCGTAGGCCGACGGCGGCAGCGGCACGATGAAGCGCCCCATGCGGCAGCGATGCTGCAGGTCGATCGATCCGTCGGGATGGACCACCGCCGAGCACACCGCCGCGTCGCCGTCCTCGGCCGCGGCGAGCAGCTTCTCCAGGGCGTCCTCGCGCGGCTCGGCGTCGTCGTCCATCAGCCACAGCCAGTCGCGGCCGGCCTCGATCCCGAGCCGCACGCCCTCGCGGTAGCCGCCCGCCCCGCCCGTGTTCTCCTCGCGCCGCTCGAAGCGGACGCGCGGGTCGTCGAGCAGCCCGGCGGCGCGCAGGTGCTCCTCGGTCCCGTCGGTCGAGGCGTTGTCGAGCACGATGACCTGCTCGACGGGGTGCGTCTGGGCGAGCAGCGCCCGCACGCACTCCTCGAGCAGCGCCTTGCGGTCGCGCGTGAGGACGAAGGCGCAGACGCTCGTCATCGACTGCCCAGCCGGTCGTGCAGCGTGCCGGCCACGAGCCCCGCCGCCTTGGCCGCCTCGTAGACCGCGGCGTAGGGCAGCCAGCGCAGCAGCCCGCGCTCGCGGAACCAGCGCACCTCGGCGCGGACGTAGTCGAGCCCGGTCCGCGCGACGACGAGCAGCGACCCGCGCCCGGGCGCGTAGGACCGCCGCGCGCTGAGCCCGCTCTCGTAGAAGCGGCGGAAGGCCGCTCGCAGGTCGTAGTCGTGCGAGTGGCGCACGACGGCGCGCGGCTCGTAGGCGATCGCGTAGCCCTCGAGCAGGACGCGCCGCGACCACTCCTGGTCCTCGCTCATGTTGATGTCGTCGACGAAGCGGAAGCGCTCGAACACGTCGCGGCGGATCGCCGAGTTGACGTTGGAGAACAGCGTCGTGGCCATCGACAGCTCGGCCTCGCCGGCGGCGCGCTGCGTGCGCGCGGACGGGCCGTAGAGGTAGTCGAGGAAGAACTCCTCGGGCGGCTTGGCGCCCTCGTGCGCGACCTGGCGGCCGTACGCGCCGGCGACCTGCGGATCGTCCAGCGGGGCGACGAGCCGGCCGAGCCAGTCGCCGTCCTCGGCGTGCGCGTCCTGGGAGGTGAACACGAGCCGGTCGCCGCGGGCCAGGTCGACCCCGAGGTTGCGCGTGCCGCCGTGGTTGAACTCCTCGGGCGGGATGCGGTGGACCCGGGCTCCGTGCTCCTCGGCCAGCTCCGCGCTGCCGTCGCGCGACCCGGAGTCGACGACGACGACCTCGACGTCGTCGTCGACGGTCTGGATACTGATGGCCTCAAGGCAGCGACGAAGGTCGGCGCCGCCATCCTTGACGGGAATCACGATCGAGATCACGGGGCAGCGGGCGAGGGTATCCAGCGCCGCCGAGCTGAAGGAGGCGCTCGCGGGCGCCGAGGGCTGGCTCGGCAGGCGCGAGGCGTGGGAGCTTCACCGCGCGGCTCTCGCCGCGCCAGGGCCCGCGCCGATCGCCGTCGAGATCGGCTCGTGGAAGGGGCGCTCGACGCTCGCGCTCGGGCTCGCGTTCCGCGCCCGCGGCGCCGGCACCGTCATCGCCGTCGACCCGCACACGCGCGACGACACGCTCGCCGACTTCGAGCGCAACGTCGCGCCGGTCCGGGAGCACGTGCGGCCCGTCCTCGCCCTGTCGCCCGCGGCCCGCGAGCAGGTCGACGAGACGATCGACCTGCTCTTCGTCGACGGCTCGCACCGCTGCGAGGACGTGCTCGCCGACATCGACGCGTGGTCGCCGCTGCTGCGCGAGGGCGCGACCGTCGCGTTCCACGACGCCCAGCACGAGGGCGTCGGCCCCGCGCTGCGCGAGCGCGTCCTGGCCCGCGGGCCCTTCCGCCGCCCGCGCCTCGTGCAGCGCACGCTGCTCGCGACCTACGAGACGGGGCCGTGGTCGCCCGAGGACGAGGCCCGCGCCGTCGCGGTCCGGGCCGAGCTCGCCGCGGCTACGGTTGCGGCCCGTGTCCGCCGCGATCTGCGCCGTCGTCGTCACCCGTGACCGCCTCGCGCTGCTGAAGCAGTGCGTCGAGGCGCTGCGCGGGCAGACGCGCCCGCCCGACCGCATCCTCGTCCTCGACAACGCGAGCAGCGACGGCACCGCGGAGTGGCTGGCCGCGCAGGACGGGGTCGAGACGCTGCGCCTCGAGGAGAACGGCGGCGGCGCCGGCGGCTTCCACGCCGGCCTGGAGCGCGCGCACGCCGAGGGCGCGGAGTGGGTGTGGCTGATGGACGACGACACGATCCCGCGGCCCGGCGCGCTGGAGGCGCTGCTGCGGCCGGAGACCGACGCGATCCTGCGCGCGAGCGTCGCCGTGTGGAAGGACGGTCGCCTGCACCCGATGAACGTCCCGGGCCTCGAGCGCGACCGCATCGAGCCGCTCGTCGCGGCCGCGCCCGAGCGCGTCCTGCCGCTGCGCACCGCGACGTTCGTCTCTCTTCTCGTACACCGCGAGGCCGTCAAGCGCTTCGGCCTGCCCGAGGCGCGCTACTTCATCTGGAGCGACGACATCGAGTACACCGCCCGCGTGACCCGCGGCGGCGGGTCGGCCGTCCTCGTCCCCGACAGCGTCGTCGAGCACCGCACGGCGAAGCCCTACACCGCGGTGACGAGCGCGGGCGAGCGCTTCTACTACCACGCCCGCAACACGCTCTACATGGTCCGCGGGCGCTCGTGGAGCCCGCTCGAGAAGGTGTCGCTGCTCTACCTGCTCGTGCTCACGTCGCTGCAGTACGTGCGCGCCGGCGGCTCGCCGGGCGTCGTGCTCCGCGGCCTGCGCGACGGCGTCCGCTGACCCTCAATCACCCGCGGGGGCCGTCCGATGAAAGGGGACGTGCGCCTCGCACTGCTCACCATCCTCGCGCTCCTCGCGCTCGCCACCGGCTCGGCGGTCGCAGCCGACCCGGGGCCCCAGAAGCCGCGCGGCGCGGTGCCCGATCCCGATGCCCCCGCCGGCGCCCAGTGGTACTGGCTGCCCGAGGAGCGGTGGGTCGACCAGCGCTGGCTGCCCTTCGAGGAGGACCTCCTCATGGCCGAGCTCGGCGTCGACTACGCGGAGCTGATCGAGCTGCTGCGCGAGGCGCGCCCGCTCGCCGAGACCGCCCGCGACCAGGGCCTTCCCACGACGCTGCTCATGGACCGGCTCCTGGCGTGGAGCGACGCGCGCGGGCCCCAGCAGCGCGAGCTGCGGCGCCGGACCTACAAGACGTTGACCCAGCCGCACCTCGGCCAGCACATGTTCACGCACGAATTCCACAACAGCTCGATCCAGCGCGCGGCGCCCTCCATCTTCGGCATGACGCCCGAGCGCTACGTCGCCGAGATCTCCACGGAGCTGGTCTGCCCGATCGACGTCGGCCGCCGCCACGGGCGCACGAAGCTCCACGTACGCGAGCAGACGCTCGCCGCGCTGCGCGCCAGCGCGCGGCGGGGCGTGCGGCGCGGATGGATGCCGCCCGGGCAGGGCGAGCGGTTCGCCCACCACCAGCGCATCGCGGTCGCCGACTGGCTGACCAGCAACGTGCACGGCGTCCCCATCGCCCTGCTCCGCGGCAGCGCCGGCTAGCGCCCCGGGAGGACGAACGGCACGGCACGGTTCACCCCGGGACTGCGGAGCGCCGCCGTCGGCACGGCCACCGGTCGCGGGGCCGTGTACTCGCGCACGGTGAAGTTCTGGATCCGGGCGTAGAACGTCTCGCGGAACGGCGGCGGCGGCGCGGGCGCCGTCACCAGGTCGCCGAACGGCACGAACGCCTCGAGCTCGACGGTCACGATCCTGCGGACCGTCAGCGACGCTCCGGTCCGCTTCAGGCCGGGCTGGTAGACGCGCAGCGTCCTCATGTGCCAGTAGGGCGCGACGACGACGAGCCGGTCCTCCGTCGACGCGCCGATGCGCTCGCCGACGCTGCGCCAGTCGTCGCGCTGGCGCTCCGGATTGGTCGCCGCGGCGTAGACGCACGCGGCGAAGCCGAGGCAGACGACGGCGGCGAGCGCCGGCCCCGCCCACCGCAGCCGCGGGGCGCACAGCCCGGCGGCCACGACGATGGCCAGCGGGATCCACGCCGGCAGGAGGTTCCGGTCGAGGATGTAGTCGGGGCCGAACAGGGCGACGAGGAGCGGGACGAGCATCGCGGCCGCCGCCAGGCCCGCCATCAGCGCGACGCGGCCCCGCACGACGCCCCGCGTCCAGGCGAGCGCCGTGGCGAGCGCGAGCGCGAAGCCGCCGAGCCCGACCGCGAACACCTCGTCGCGGTGGTCGGTCAGCCGGGCGACGCCGTTCGGCCCGGCGACGAACAGGAACACGACGTCGCGCACGCGCGGCCAGCGCGGGATCTCCCCGATCCAGTCCACGCCGCTGTGCTGCTGCTGGTAGAGCAGCAGCGGCGCCATGGCGAGGAGGCCGGCGGCGAGGCCCGCGAGGTACGGGAGCATGCGCCGGGGGCCCGGCCCCCGGAGGAGCAGCCAGGCCGCCATCGGCAGCACGAGGAAGATCGCGAAGTAGTGCGCCGCGAACGCGAGCGCCGAGCCGACCACCCACCCGACGAGGTCGCGCCGCCGCGCGCCGTCGAGCGAGCGGAGGAAGAACAGGAGCGAGACCGCGCAGAGGAAGATCATGAGCGCGTAGGCCCGCGCCTCCTGCGAGTACCAGACCAGCGCGGGGCTCAGCGCCGTGAACGCCCCCGCGGCCAGCGCGACGCGCCGCCCGCCGGCGATCCGCGCCGCCTCGTAGGCGACGGGCACGGTCAGCGTCCCCAGCAGCGCCGACAGCGAGCGCAGGCCCACCTCGCCGTCGCCGAAGACGTGCACCCACAGCCAGGCGAGGACGAAGTACAGCGGCGGCTGGGCCTCGTGGTCGAGCGCCCCGTCGATCATCCCGCCGAACGACGAGTTGACGAGGTCGTAGGTGAGCGCCTCGTCGTACCAGAGGCTCTGCGCGTCGAGCGTGGCGAAGCGGACGAGCGCTGCCACCGCCGTGAGAGCCAGCACGACGGAGCGCCGAGACACGACGCCGCAGAGTAGCCGCCGCCCGGACCCCGGCCCCGGCTGACCGGGGCTACAGTGGCGCGGATGCCGACCGCGATCGTGACCGGTTCGGGCGGGCTCATCGGGTCCGAGGCCGCCGCGCACTTCGTCCACGCCGGCTTCGACGTCGTGGGCATCGAGAACGACATGCGCGCCCGGTTCTTCGGGCCCGACGCCTCGACCTCGCGTACGACCGAGCGCCTCCTCCGCGAGCTGCCGTCCTTCCGCGTGGAGGACCTCGACATCCGCGACGCGGACGGCGTGCGGAGGGTCTTCGA
>DASVRH010000206.1:0-5830 GCA_036388715.1 Solirubrobacteraceae bacterium
CGCTCGAGCCGCGGCCAGTCGATCGGCGAGCGCAGCAGCACGTGCAGGTCGGCGACCCAGCGCACGGGGTGGATCCACGCGTTCCAGTACGCGGCGTGCGCGGCGACGAGCAGGACCTGGTCGGTCGCCGACGGCGCGCGCGTCGCCACGCCGCGCAGGTCGACGGGCACCGCGTCGTCCCAGATCGCCTCGTCGCGGCCCGCCCAGCGCAGGAGGTCCCAGTGCAGGTCGATCGCCCGTTCGCCGGCGTCGGCGAACGTCTCGGCGTGGCTGAGCCCCACGAGGTCCCCGGTGAGCGGGCGCCGCGGCTCGAGCCCCGCCGCGCGCAGCTGCCCGATGGCCGCCGGAGCGTCGGCGAGCGGCACGGCGACGTCGAGGTCGTCCATCGGCCGTGCGCCGGCGTCGCGGTAGTGCGCGAGCGCGAGCCCGGCGCCCTTGAGGAGCAGCGTCGGGATGCCGGCCGCGTCGAGGCGCGCGACGACGGGCGCGGAGCGGGCGAACAGCTCCTGGTTGAGGACCCAGGAGCGCCGGTAGACGCCCTTCAGGCGCCCGAGCCACACGTGGTCGCCGCCCTGCGCGGAGAGGTTGCGGTAGACGAGCGGCAGCAGCCGGAAGGAGCCGACGTCGAGGTGCCCGTCGGAGTGCGCCGCCTGCCAGCGCCGCCACGCGTCGCCCGCCGCGTCGCCGTCGAGCAGCGCGGCGCGCAGGAGCAGCTCGTGCTCGGGCGCCGGCAGCCAGGCGGGCGCGCTCACGCGCGCACCGCGGGCACGCGGCCGTCGCGCAGCTCCACCACCCGGTCGGCGGCGCGCGCCACCGTCGCGTCGTGGGTGATGAGCAGGACGGCCGGGGCCCAGTCGAGCTCGCGGAGGTTCGCGAGCAGCCGCCGCGTCGTCGCGTCGTCGAGATGGCTGCTCGGCTCGTCGAGGATCAGCAGCGGCGGCCGCCCGAGCAGGGCGCGCGCGATGGCGATCCGCTGGCGCTGGCCGCCCGAGAGCAGCTCGCCGTCCGTGCCGGCCTCGGTCGCGTACCCGTCCGGCAGGGCGGCGATCACCTCCTCGGCGGTGGCCGCCTCGGCCGCCGCGCGCACCTCCTCGTCGGTGGCGCCGGGAGCGCCGTAGGCGATGTTGTCGCGCACGGTGCCGCGGAAGAGGATCGGATCCTGGAGCAGGACGCCCATCTCGCGCCGCAGCGCACGCAGGTCGAGCTCGTCGTACGCGACGCCGTCGGCGAGCAGGCGCCCCTCGCCGGGGCGGTAGAGGCCGAGCAGCAGCGCGACGAGCGTGCTCTTGCCGGCGCCGTTCGGCCCGGTCAGCGCGAGCCATTCGCCCGGCGCGAGCGCGACCCGCACGTCGCTCAGCACGGGCGCGCCGTCGCCGTAGCCGAACGTCACGTCGTCGACCTCGAGCGCGCCGCCGAACGCGATCCGGCGCGTGCCGGCGTAGGGCTGCGGCTCGTCGACGTCGAGCAGCTCCTCGAGATGGCGCAGCGACTCGCGGCCGACCAGCGACGACGGGACCCAGGTGAGCGCGCTCGTGACCTGGCCGCGGACGATCGCGAGCACGCCGAAGAACGAGAGCAGCGCGCCGAGCGTCATGCCGCCGTCGATGACGCGCACGCCGCCGAGCACGAGCACGACCATCCCCCCGAGCGCCGACGCGATCGCCTGCACGGCGGACTGGACGTGCCAGGCCCACGCCACCCGCCGGCCCTCCTCGGCCAGCACGCCGATCTCGCGCTCGGCCTCGCGCAGCTCGTGCTCCTCGGCGCCCTGCGCGCGCACGGTCAGGGCGGAGCGCAGGGCGGTCAGCACGCGCGCGCTGAAGACGTCGAAGGCGGCGTGCAGCCGGGGCACGAGCGCCAGCGCGCGGTGGTTGAGCCAGCGCGACAGGGCGAGCAGCAGCGGCAGGACCACGAGCAGCAGCGCGAGCAGGCCGAGGTCGACGAAGGCGAGCGACGCGAGCAGCGCGCCGGCGACGATCGCCGCGGGCAGGATGATCCCGAGCACCGCGCTCGCCATCGACTCCACGCGCTCGGTGTCCTGGACGACCGAGGCGTGCAGCCGCGCGGCGTCCTCGCGGTCGAGCCACGCGCGGGGGAGCGCCTGCAGGCGCGTCACGAGGTCCATCCGCAGCCGCGCGACCGCCGCCTTCGTCGCGCCGAGCATCAGCCGCCGCGCCACCAGGCCGAGGGCGGCGGCGGTCGCGAAGAGGGCGACGATCGCCGCCGCCAGCGCGACGAGCTCGGTGCGGTCGCCTTCCGGGATGACGTCGTCGAACACGCGGCGGAGGAGCAGGCCGATCGGCAGCAGCGCGAGCGCCTGCCCCGCCGCGAGCAGGACGCTCAGCGCGAGCAGCCGCCGGCCGCCCTCGAGCAGCCGCGTGAACGAGCGCCAGCCGGCCACGATCAGGCCCCGCGGCGCCGGTCGATGGCCCGCTTCAGCACGCGGGCGTAGTCGCGCCGCGCCTCGGGGTCCCGGGACAGGTTGGTCGCGTGGACGCGCCGCAGGGCGACCACGTCGTCGGCGACGTGATCGCGCAGCCCCGCGTCGCGGGCGCGCGCCAGCCAGTCCATCAGCTCGCCGGCGCGCCACGTCTCGTCGAAGAGCCCCGCCCGCGCGAACGCGCGGCGGCGGACAATCAGCGTGCTGAACAGCACGCCGGGGCGCGGCTCCTCCATCCCGCCGCCCAGCTCGGGGGCGCGGAACTGGCGGACGTGCCCGAACAGCACGTCGACGTCGTCGCGCTCGCGCAGCGTCGCCGTCTGGCGCTCGAGCTTGTCCGGCAGCCAGCGGTCGTCGGCGTCGAGGAGCGCGACGAGGTCGCCGCCCGTCGCCTCGATGCCGCGGTTGCGCGCCGCCGACGGGCCGAGCGGCGGCTGGCGCACGACCCGCGCGCCGTGGGCCGCCGCGATCGCCGCGCTGTCATCCGTCGAGCCGTCGTCGACGACGATCACCTCGCCGGCGGCGAGCGTCTGGGCCGCGACGCTCTCGAGCGCCTCGCCGAGGTAGCGCGCGCCGTCGCGCACCGGCACGACGACGCTGACCGTCACGCGTCGCCCGCGGCCATCGCGCGCTTGCGCCGGACGGACGCGTGCAGCGTGCGCATGAGATCCGTCTTCAGCTCGCGGCGCCGGTAGGACGTGTTGGCGCCGTGGATCCGCCAGCGGTGCAGGACCTGCGGCATCACCTCGTAGCGCAGGCCGCCGTCGACCGCGCGCGCGAACCAGTCGGTGTCGGCCGTGACCTCGAAGGCCGGGTCGAACGCCCCGATGCGCTCGAACGCCTCGCGGCGCGCGAGGATCGTCCCGGGCAGCACGCCGGGCAGCCCCTCGGTCAGCCAGCTCGGATCCAGCCACGGCGGGCGCTCGACGCCCGGCTCGAGCACCGCGAGCGTGTGCGAGATCACGAAGTCGAGCTCGGGGCGGGCGCGCAGGCGCGCGACCTGGAGGGTCAGCTTCTCGGGCAGCCACTGGTCGTCGGAGTCGAGGAACGCGACGAGCTCGCCGCCGGCCAGCTCGATGCCGCGATTGCGGTTGGCCGCCTGGCCGAGGTCGCGCTCGTTGCGGACGTAGCGGACGTCGTAGCGCTGCGCGACCTCGCCGCTGCCGTCGGTCGACGCGTTGTCGAGCACGAGGACCTCGTAGGGCTCGTACGTCTGGGCGAAGGCGCTCTCGATCGCCGTGCCGAGGAAGCGCGCGTTGTTGCGGACCGGGATCACGACGCTCACGAGCGGGCGGCGCTGGACCGACGCGTGCAGGACGTGCGCGAGCTCGCTCATCGCCCGCCGGGTGTCGTGCACGTTGTTGCCGGGGTGGATGCGCCAGCGCAGCAGCGTGGCGCCGACGTACTCGAAGGGCACGCCGTCGTCCTTGGCGCGCGCCAGCCAGTCCGAGTCGCACGCGATCGCGTACCGCGGGTCGAAGGGCCCGACGCGGTCGAACGTCTCGCGGCGCACCATCCAGGCGCTCGGGATCGAGGCCGGGATGCCGCCGGGCGCCAGCCAGTCGGCGGGCAGCCAGGCCGGCTTCTCCATCCCGGGCTCGAGCCGGACCTCCATGCGGCACATCGCGTACCCGAGCTCGGGCCGCGCGGCGAGCGCGGCGACCTGGCGCGAGAGCTTCTCGGGATGCCAGAGGTCGTCCTGGTCGAGGAACGCCAGCAGCTCGCCCTTCGCCGCGGCGGCGCCGGCGTTGCGCGCCGCGGCGACCCCTGCGTTCTCCTGGCGCAGGACGGTCACCGGATAGCGCGCCGCCACCTCCGCGCTGCCGTCGGTCGATCCGTCGTCCACGACGATGACCTCGACCGGCTCGTGGTCCTGGGCGAGCGCCGACTCGAGCGTCTCGGCGAGGAAGCGCTCGCCGTTGAAGACAGGGACGACGACGCTGACGAGAGGGGGCACCGCGCCGGCGGCTACGGCGTGGGCTCGGTGTGCGGCCAGCCCGCGTCGCCCACGTCGTGGATCGGGTCGAGCAGCAGGAAGTCCTGCATGTCCGTGAACTTGCGCATGACCGGAGGCGGGAAGGCCGAGCGGCCCGGCGCGGAGCCGTTCGTCGAGACGGGCGGGGCCGGCGAGGGGGACACGTCTTCGGCGGGCAGCGCGAGCCGCTCGGCGACGAGCCGGCCGACGAGCTCGCCGACCGCTTCCGCGATCGCGCCGGGCTCGGCGTCGTAGCGCGCCTCGAGCTCCTCGGCCACCTCGTCGGCGCTGCGGCCGGCGAGCAGGCCCGCCCAGATCTCGGCCCCCGAGCCCTCCAGCGAGTAGTACGCGCCCGTGGCCACCGCGATGAGGATCACCTCGCCGTCGAGGGTCTCGTGGATGACCTCCTCGGGGTCGATCCGGAACCGTTGTGCTGTCGCCGTCAAGCCTTGCCCTCCGTGTCGTCCGCGGCGACTCTAGCCCGCGCCCGCCGCGGCGTGCCATGCGCCCGTCGGGTCGGCGCAGATGGCCTCGACGGCCCGCGCGGCGGCCTCGACGTCGGTGCCCACCCGCAGGTCGAAGGCGGGCAGGCCGCGGACGAGCCGCGCCATCGCCGTCATCCGCGCCTGGGCGGCGCCCGGCAGCTGGAGCAGCGTGGTCGGGGCGATCGCGCGCAGCGCCTGGGCCGGCGTGGCGCGGCGGATCTCGGGCTGCTCGCGGGGAGCGACGGTCGGGATGACGATGGCGTCGACCGGCAGGTCGGCCCGGAAGACGCCGGGCCGGTGGGCGTAGACGTCGAGCACGGCCTTGTGCTCGCCGTCGGGGCCGAACTGCGCGACCGCCCCGGCGAGGCCCGGCAGGCGCTCCAGCGACCCCGCGTCGAGCTTGGCGGTGGAGTAGAGGCAGTGGACGCGCGGCGTCTCGTCGCCCGAGAGGATCACGTAGTCGTCGCCGGCGTACTCCATGCCGGCCTCGAGGCAGGCGAGCGCCGTCGTGCTCTTCCCCGAGCCGCTCGCGCCCACCAGCAGCGCGCCCCGGCCCGAGGCTCCGACGGCTCCGGCGTGCACGAAGTGCAGGCCGTGCGCGGCGGCCCAGTGGTGCAGCGCGGCCCGCAGCGGCGCGCCGCGCTCGTACCACGGGACGGCCTCGGGGTCGGCGACCCAGAAGACCAGCGTCTCGCTCTCGGGGTGGTAGACCGTCGCCGCGCCGGAGGCGTGCTCGTAGGAGATGCGGTAGCCGCTCTGCTCGTAGCCGTGCACGTCGCCGCGGGTGCGCACGTCCCCGATGTCCCAGGGGACCTCCGGGTCGTCGAGGCCCGAGGACCCGCTGTCCCAGAGCAGGACGGTCAGGGAGGGACCGGGCGCCGCGTCGCCGGGGGCCGCGGTCGCGTGGCCGAAGGCGGGCAGCACCGCGGG
>DASVRH010000207.1:0-4170 GCA_036388715.1 Solirubrobacteraceae bacterium
CCGGCCGGACCGGGACGTCGCACAGCCGCGCCGACCACGCGCCGGCGGCGAGGACGACCGTCTCCGCGGCGACCTCGTCGAGCGAGGAGACCTCGCACTGCCGGACCTCGACGCGCGCGCGCAGCGCGTCGAGCACGGCGCGCGGGTCGACGGCGCGGTCGTCGGGCACGTGCAGCGCCAGGCGGACGCTCGGGGCGAGCGCCGGCTCGAGCCTGCGCGCCGCGCTCGGCAGCAGCCGCTCGACGCGCAGGCCGAGCTTCTCGCGGAAGGCGCGCTCGCGGTCGAGCGCCTCGGCCTCGTCGCGGTCGCGGGCGACCATGAGCGTGCCCGCGGTGTGCAGCGCGACACCGAGCTCCGCGGCGAACGCCGGCCACGCCGTCGCGGACTCGAGGCCGTCGTCGAGCAGCTCGCCGTGGCCGACCTCGGCCTCGCTGACCGGGGCGAGCATGCCCGCGGCGTGGCGCGTCGCGCCGTCGCCGCCGCGGTCGAGCACGACGACGTTCAGCCCCTGCTGCCGCGCCCGGAAGGCGATCGAGAGACCGATGATCCCGCCGCCGACGACGGCGACGTCCCAACTGGTCTCCTCCGAACCCTTCAAACCACCCTCTCCCTTCGCCGGCATGATCCGGATCAGGTCGTGACGGTCGGCGGCCGATTCCGCCCTCTCAGCCCGCGGTCGCGGGCTCCCGTGTCACCCTCCATGCTAGTGCGGAATCTGGAAGACGCCCGGCTGTACTTCGTCTCGAGCGCCAGCCCCGGCGGGCGGCCGCTCGCCGACGTCCTCGCGCCGGCGCTCGCCGGCGGCGTCGACGTCTTCCAGCTGCGCGAGAAGGACGCGCCCGACGAGCAGGTCCTCGCCGCCGCCCAGGTGGCCCGCGCGCTGTGCCACGACGCGGGGGTGCCGTTCATCCTCAACGACCGCCCCGACCTCGTCGAGGCGGCCGGCGCCGACGGGGTCCACGTGGGGCAGGACGACACGCCGGTCGACGAGGCGCGCGCCGCCGTGGGGGCCGACCGCGTCGTCGGCCTCTCGACCCACTCCGAGGCGCAGGCCGACGGCGCGCGCGGCGTCGACTACTTCGCCGTCGGCCCCGTCCACGCGACGCCGACGAAGGAGGGCCGCCCCGCGATCGGCCTCGACCCGGTGCGCCACGCCGCGCGCACGGCGACGACGCCCTGGTTCGCCATCGGCGGCATCGACACCGACACGCTGCCGGCGGTGCTCGACGCGGGCGCGAGGAGGGTGGTCGTCGTGCGCGCGATCGCCGAGGCCAAGGACCCGGGCGCCGCCGCGCGCCTGCTGAGGGAGATGCTCGATGGGCCGACGCAGCCGTAAGCGCCGCGAGCCGGGCGCGCCGGTGACGCCGCGGCCTCCACGACTGCGAGGGGAGGAGCGCGACGCGCAGATCCGCGAGGGGCTCGAGCCGCTGGCGCCCGGCGAGCGGCCGCCCGTCGTCACCGTCGCCGCGATCGTCTGCGTCGTGCTGTTGATCGCCAACGTCGGCCTCTGGCTGGCCGGCGTCGAGGTCTCCGGCCGCGAGCCGAACGCGGGATCGGTCGTGCTGCAGGGCGTCATCCTCCTCGCCGCCGCGATCGGGATGTGGCGGGCCAAGTACTGGGCGGTGCTCGGGTTCCAGGCGCTGCTCGGCCTCTCCATCCTCCTCGCGGCGCTGGCGCTCATGGTCGCGTCGGGCGTGCTCGAGGCCGTCGTCTGCCTGGCGATCGTCGGCCTGGGCGGGCTGCTGTTCTGGAAGCTCATCCGCGCGCTGGCACGACTCCAGATGCCGGAGCGCCGCCCGGCCGCGCGCGACATATAGTCCTTCGCCATGCCCGAGAGCTCCTACGACTGCATCGTCATCGGCTCCGGTCCCGGCGGGTACGTGGCCGCCATCCGCGCGGCCCAGGTCGGGATGAAGACCGCCGTCGTGGAGAAGGGCGAGGTCGGCGGGCGGTGCCTCAACTACGCGTGCATCCCGGCGAAGGCCGTCCTGCGCTCCGCCGACATCCTCACCGAGATCCGCGAGGCGGGCGAGTTCGGCCTGAAGGTGTCCGAGCCCGAGGTCGACTTCGGCGCCGTCAGCGAGCGGCGCAAGAAGGTCATCAAGACGCTGACCGGCGGCGTCGCGGGGCTCTTCAAGAAGAACGGGATCGACGTCATCGAGGGCCACGGCTCCCTGACGGACGACGGCAACGTCAAGATCGGCGGGAATTTCGACGGCAGCGAGATCCAGGCCGGCAAGGTCATCCTCGCCACCGGGTCGATCCCGAAGCCGATCCCTGGCACGAAGTTCGGCAAGCGCGTCATCGGCACCGAGGAGGCCTGGGCCTTCACCGAGCTGCCCGGGCGCATCGCCGTCGTCGGCGCCGGCGCGTCGGGCGTCGAGATCGCGTCGGCCTACGCGCGGCTCGGCAGCGAGGTGCTCCTCTTCGAGGCGCTCGAGCGCGTCACCCCCACCGAGGACGCCGACATCTCCAAGCTCGTCGAGCGCGGGCTGAAGAAGCAGGGGATGAAGATCCACACGAAGACGTTCGTCGAGAACGTCGAGTCCAGCGACTCCGGCGTGACCTTCACCTACGGCGACGACAAGGGCGAGGTCGACTACCTCGTCATCGCCGCCGGGCGCGGGCCGGACGTCGAGGGGCTCGGCCTCGACGAGGCCGGCGTGAAGCTCGACGACAAGGGGCTCATCGCGGTCGACGGCGCGCAGCGCACGTCGAAGGAGAACGTCTACGCGATCGGCGACCTCGTGCGCGGCCCCGCGCTCGCGCACAAGGCCTCGGACGAGGGGATCATCGCCGCGGAGGACGCCGCCGGGAACGAGACCCACCCGCTCGAACTCATCGACATTCCCCGTGCGACCTTCTGCACTCCTAACGTCGGCTCGTTCGGCCTCACCGAGGCGGAGGCGAAGGAGGCCGGCCACGACGTCGTCGTCGGCAAGCTCCAGTACGGCGCGGTCGGCGCGGGCACCGTCTACGGCGACCGCGCGGGGCTGATCAAGATCGTCGGCGACAAGAAGTACGGCGAGCTGCTCGGCGGCCACATCGTCGGCACGCGCGCGACCGAGCTCATCCAGGAGCTCGTCAACGTCAAGGCGATCGAGGGCGGCTACCCCGAGGTGGCGCGGATCGTCCACGGCCACCCGACGCTGTCGGAGGCCGTGATGGAGGCCGCCCGCGCCGCCGATGGCTGGCTCATCCACGGCTGACGGGCAGGACCCGGCCTTCTACCTCGACCTCTCCTCGCCCGAGGCGTGGCTGAGCGCGGAGCGGGCCCTGGCGCTGATGCCCGTCCCGTGCGAGTGGATCCCGGTCCGCCTGCCGTTCGAGGGCGGGTTCCGCTGCGCGGAGGACGAGGAGATCTTCAAGCAGGAGATCGAGCGCCGCGCGCCGCAGCCGGTCCGCTGGCCGGCCGACTTCCCCTTCGACTCCGGCCTCGCGCAGCTCGCGGCGACGTACGCGAAGGCGGGCGGCAAGACGGTCGCCTTCTGCCTCGCCGCCTTCCGCCAGGCCTACGCGGGCGGGCGCTCGCTCGCCGAGGAGGAGAACGTGATGATCGCGGCGGCCGCCTGCGAGATCCACCCGCGCGCGCTGCTCAAGGCGCTCGAGACGCGCTCGATCGCCCAGCGCCTCGACGAGGCGACGGCGCTCGCGCGCGAGCGCGGCGTCGTCTCCACCCCCGCGTTCTGGCTCGGCGACACCGTGCTCCACGGCGACGACGCCCTCGAGGCGGCCGCCGCCGCGCTGACGTAGACGCGCGCCGCCGCATCGGAGAGGATCGGCGGGTCATGACCGTCGAGATCCAGCTGCTGGGCACGCCGAGGCTCCGCGTCGACGGGGAGCCGCGCGCGCTCAGAGGGCGCAAGGCCTGGAGCCTGCTCACCCACCTGCTGCTGGCCGACCGCCCCGCGTCGCGCGAGCAGCTGGCCGAGCTGCTCTTCCCCGAGGCCGCCGACCCGCTCGGCGCGCTGCGCTGGAACCTCGCCGAGCTGCGGCGCGGCCTCGGGCCGGACAGCATCGCCGCCGGGCGCGAGCCCGCCGTCACGCTCCCCCTCGACACGGTGGTCGACGTGCGCGTCCTGCGCGACGGCACACCCGCGGAGGCCGCCGCGCTGCCCGGGCTGGGGGCCGAGCTGCTGGAGGGCGTCGAGGCGGCGAGCCCGGCGTTCG
>DASVRH010000208.1:0-9608 GCA_036388715.1 Solirubrobacteraceae bacterium
CCGTCCTCAGGTCCCGAGCGTCTGGCGGCCGCGAGGTCGGCCCGCCGCGCGATCGTCCTGGGCAGTGGCCGGCCCGATGCACCGGCTTTCAGGGCGCGTAACGTCACACGCGTCCACACCGGATTCCGGGTGTGTGACGAAAGGGGCGGTATAGCCGGCATAACGTCACTCAGGCCGAACTGAGCGGCGCGCGTGTGACGTTAGGCGGGTCGGGCGCGGCGGCGCCGGCGGGCCGCCGCTCGCGTGGAGCGGCGGCCCGGCGGGTGCGCTCCGGTCAGGCCGTCGGTGCTGCCGCGGGCGCCGACGACGGCGGCTGGGGTGTCGCGGCCTGCTCGTCGGCCGGTGCCGGTCCCACCGGCGCGGGGGTCGCGGCCGCCGCCGGCGCCTCCTCGGCCGGCGGAGCCGGGCTCGGGGAGGGAGCGGGAGCGAGGGCCGGCGGCGCCTCTTGGACGGGCGCTGGCGCCGGCTGTTGGACCGGCGTCGGGGAGGGGGCGGGCGGCGCCTCTTGGACCGGCGCGGAATCGGCCGCGGGCTCGGCCGACGGTGCCGGCGCCGGGGCGGGGTCGGGCGGCGCCTCTTGGACGGGCGCCGGGGTGGGCGGCGCCGGCGGGGCCTCCTGGGCCGGGACCGGCGCCGGCCCCTCCGTCCGCCGCTCGGCGGCGGAGGTGGCGGGGGCGGTGGCGGTGGCGGTGGGAGTCCAGCCCTCACCCGAGCCGCTCGTCGCGCTGGAGACCGAGGCCTCGGAGTCGCCCCACGTCGACGTCCTCGCACGGCGGGACGTCTTCGCGCCGGTGCCGGTGGTGCGCGGGGCCGAGTCGGCGCCGGGGTACGAGCCTCCGGTCCCGCCCGAGCCGCGGGGGAGGGTGCGGGTGCCGTTGACGTAGCCGCTCGGGTCGACCGGGCGGCCGTTCTCGCGGACCTCGAAGTGCAGGTGCGGGCCGGTGCAGTTGCCGGTGCACCCGACCGTCCCGATCACCTGGCCGCTGTCGACCCACTGGCGCATCCGGGCGCCGATCGTCGAGAGGTGGGCGTAGCACGTGGTCGTGCCGCCGGCGTGCTCGATGCAGACGAGGTTGCCGTAGCCGCTCTGCGGGCCTGCCTGCACCACGCGGCCACACGCGGCGGCCTTCACCGGCGTCCCCGCGGGGGCGGCGATGTCGATGCCGGCGTGGGTGTGGCCGGGGCGGGACTCGCCGAAGTCGCCCGTCCGGACGCCGCGAACCGGCGTGACCGTCGAGCAGTCGTCGGAGAGGATCGCGACCGGCGCCGCGGGCTTCGGCGCCGGCGCCGGATCCTCGCGGAGGTCGGCGGAGAGGCGCTCTGTCCTCTTCTCGCCCGCGCCGCCGCGACGGGGGGAGGAACGGCGGGGAGGATCGGAGGGCGACGACTCCTTCACGAACACGACCTTCGCCCGGAAGATCGCCGCCCACGTCGCGGCGTCGACCACGCCCGTCGGCGCGAGCCCGTGCGCGGCCTGGAACCGCCGGACCGCCCGCTCGGTGATCGGCCCGAAGATCCCGTCGTCGTCGACGCCGATCCGCGCCTGCACCTGCGCGACGGCGTCGCCGACGCTGCCGCGCTGAAGCAGGGCGCGGGAGGCGGTCTCCGACGGGCCGGGGTCGACGGCGCCGGAGACGCCGGACGAGGTCTGCGCGCCGGCGACGGCGAGCAGCGGGGTGGCGGGGGAGGCGGCGACGGCGCCCGCCAGCGCCACGGACGTCGCCTTGCGCCGCCGCGCGTGCTTGCGGCCCATCTCGAACAGGTGGCGGCGATGCCGCGCACGCGCAAGCGAACGCTCCCACAGCTGGGGATCGGAAAGATCGCGAACGTTCTTGTTCACGGTGGTCCTCCTGGTCGTCTCGAACGGCCTACGAGGTGAGCTGACGGGCTCGCGCGGAGACTCGCGCTACACCGCGAACTTGCGGCGATTCGCCCCCGGCGGCCGCAGAGCGACCACCAATGGTTCCCCCGTCCCGGAGCGGCGGACCGCCCCGAGCTCGGCACATGACGCGGCGCAGGATGGCAGATCGGCCGGAGGACCCATGCCCCACGACTACTCTCACCCACCGTGGTCATCGCCATCGACGGGCCCGCCGGGGCGGGGAAGTCCACCGTGGCGCGCGCCGTCGCCGACGCGCTCGGTTTCACGTACCTGGACACGGGCGCCATGTACCGCGCGGTCGCGCTCGCGCGGCTGCGGGGCGAGGACGCGCCCGAGGTCGACTTCGAGGACGGCCGGGTCACGCTGAACGGCGAGGACGTCAGCGGGCAGATCCGCACACCCGAGGTCAGCGAGGAGGCCAGCCGCGTCTCCGCCGAGCGCACCGTGCGCGAGCGGATGGTCGAACGCCAGCGCGCGCTGATGCGCGACGGCGACTGGGTCGCCGAGGGCCGCGACATCGGCAGCGTCGTCGCGCCCCAGGCCGAGGTGAAGGTCTTCCTCACCGCCGACCCGCGCGAGCGCGCGCAGCGGCGCGCCAAGGAGCTGGGGGCGGACCCGGAGCGGGTGCTCGAGGACCTCAGGGCGCGCGACGAGCGCGACACCACCCGCGAGGCCTCGCCGCTCGTGCTGGCGGAGGGCGCCCGGGAAGTGGACACGAGCGGGCGGAGCGTCGAGGAGGTCGTCGAGGAGATCGTCGCCCTCGCGCGAGGAGCGGCCGCATGAGGAAGGTCGCGATCGTCGGCTACCCCAACGTGGGGAAGTCCTCCCTCGTCAACCGCCTGAGCGGCAGCCGGACCGCCGTCGTGCACGAGCAGCCCGGCGTCACGCGCGACCGCAACGAGGTCGCGACGGAGTGGAACGGCCGCGAGTTCGTCCTCATCGACACCGGCGGCGTCGACTTCTCCGACGAGGACCCGCTCGCCGGCTCGATCCGCGAGCAGGCCCAGGCCGCGCTCAACGACGCCGACGTCGCCGTCCTCGTCGTCGACGCGAAGATCGGCCACCGCCCCGGGGACGAGGAGCTGGCCGACCTGCTCCGGCGCTGGCACAAGCCGGTCCTCATCGCCGCGAACAAGATCGACAGCGCCAAGGACCTGCCGCTCGCCCACGACTTCTTCGCGCTCGGCCTCGGCGAGCCGGTCGCGGTCAGCGCGGCCCAGGGGCTCGGCAGCGGCGACCTGCTCGACGAGATCACGGCGCGCCTGCCCGAGGAGGACCCCGACGCCGAGGAGGAGGACGTCATCCGCCTCGCCGTCATCGGCCGCCCGAACGTCGGCAAGTCGAGCCTCGTCAACAAGATCGCCGGCATCGAGCGCGTGATCGTCTCCGACGTCGCCGGCACGACGCGCGACGCGATCGACCTCCCGATCGAGGTCGACGGCCAGAAGCTGATCATCGTCGACACCGCGGGCATGCGCCGGCAGTCGAAGGTCAGCGAGTCGGTCGAGTACTACACGGCCCTGCGCTCCCAGCGCGCTGCTGAGCGCGCCGACGTCGCGCTCGTCGTCTGCGACGCCAACGACGGCGTCACGTCGCAGGACCTCCGCATCGCCGAGCTCGCCATGAAGGCCAACTGCGCGACCGCGCTGATCCTCAACAAGTGGGACACGGGCGGCGAGGAGACCGACATCGATCACGAGCGCGCGCGGGTGACGAGCAAGCTGCGCCTTCGGCCGAAGGTCCTGACGGTCAGCGCGAAGACGGGCCGCAACGTCCAGCGCGTGCTGCAGGAGGCGCTCGTCCTCGGCGAGCGGATGCGCGCGCGCATCCCGACGCCCGACCTCAACCGCTTCCTCTCCGAGGTCACCCAGGCGCGCCAGCCGCCGGCCAAGCAGGGACACCGCCTCAAGCTCATCTACATGGCCCAGATCGGCGAGCGCCCGCCGCGCTTCGCCATCCAGGTCAACAGCCGCAACCGCGTCACGCGCGACTACGCGTACTTCGTCGAGAACCGGCTGCGCGAGCGCTACAACCTCGCCGGCGTCCCGGTGATCATCGACTTCAACGAGCGCGGCAGCCGGCGCCCGCGGAGCGAGAGGAGCGCCGCGTGAGCACGCAGACCAGGCGCAGGGCCGTGGCGATCGTCGCGGCCGCGGTCGCCCTGATCGCGATCGTCCTGGTCGTGCGCGCGTGCACGGGCGACGAGGACTCCAAGCCGCCCACCAACGAGGCGGCCAAGCTCGTCCCGATCGACACGCTCGTCTTCGCGAGCGTCTCGACCGACGACGAGCGCCCGGCGGTCGAGCGCGCCCGCGACCTCGCCCGCCGCTTCGGCGCCTACGAGAGCGCCCGCGACGCGCTCCTCCAGCGCCTGGCCGGCGACGACAAGCCGGTCGACACCGGCAAGGACGTCGCGCCGTGGCTCGGCGACGAGGCCGCCTTCGCGCTCATGGACACCGGGCAGACGACCGCCGGGTCGATCGTCGCGATCGAGGTGACCGACGAGGACAAGGCGCGCGAGTTCCTCGAGCGCAACCCGCGCCAGGCCGTGCGCAAGGACTACAAGGGGCACGAGACGATCCGCTACGGCCAGGTGACGACCGCGTTCGTCGGTGGCTTCCTCGTCATCGGCCAGGACCCGACGGTCCAGCGCGCGATCGATCGCGAGGACGGCTCGGTGCGCGGCCTCGACAAGGACCCGACCTACCAGCGCGCCGTCGACGGCCTGCCCGCCGACCGCGTCGTCACCGCCTACGCCAGCGAGGACGGCCTGCGGCGGCTGCTCGTCCCGCAGGGCGACATCCTCGGGGGGCTCAGCGTGATGCTCGACCAGCCCGCGCTCCAGGGCGTCGCGCTCGCCGCCGCCCCCAGCGGCGACGACGAGCTGCGCATCCAGGTCCACTCCGCGCTCGACGCGGCGGCGCAGAAGGCCTCGCCGACCCCGTTCCGGCAGTTCGACCCCGAGCTGATCGAGCAGGTGCCGGCCGACGCCCTCGGCTACCTCGGCGCAAGCGGCGTCAACGGCGCGCTCCAGCGCCTCGTCGTCTCGGCCGTCGGCGGCAGCGGGTCGGACGTCAACGAGCTGCTGGGGCGCCTGCGCACGGAGCTGCAGAAGGAGACCGACGGCGGCCTCGAGCGCGACCTGCTCAAGCTGTTCGAGAACGAGGTCGCGCTCGTCATCCAGAGCAGCACGCCCGCGCCGGTGCTGAGCCTGATGACGAAGACCGACGACGAGAGCGGCACGAGCCGGACGCTCGACAAGCTCCGCGGCCCGCTCGCCCGGCTGCTGCGCCCGCGAGGCGAGGAGGCGCTCCAGTGGGACCCGGTCGACCTCGAGGGCGCCGACGCGTGGACGCTCAAGCTGCCCAACGGCGCGGCGATCACCTACGCCGTCACGGGCGGGCGCCTGATCCTCTCGACGACCCCCGAGGGCGTCCGCAAGATCGTCGAGGCCGGGGACACGCTGGACGAGTCCGATCGCTTCGAGGACGTCCTCGGCGACCGGTCCGAGAAGGTCGGGACGCTAGGCTTTCTCGACTTCAGCCAGCTCCTCGAGCTCGGCGAGCAGACCGGCCTCAACGACAGCCGGGCGTACCTGCGGGTGCGAGACGACCTCCGGAAGATCACCGCCGTCGGGGTCAGCTCGTCCAGTGAAGAGGGGGAATCCACCGCGGAGATCCTGGTTTCGATCCCATGAGCGCCGACAACGAGTACCTCTTCACGTCCGAGTCCGTCACCGAGGGGCATCCCGACAAGGTGGCCGACCAGATCTCCGACGGCGTCCTCGACGCCGTCATGGCCGACGACCCGACCGGTCGCGTCGCCTGCGAGACGCTGGTCAACACCGGGCTCGTCGTCGTCTCCGGCGAGATCTCGACCTCGACCTACGTCGACATCCAGGAGATCGTCCGCGAGACGATCCGCCGCATCGGCTACACCGACGCGGACCTCGGCTTCAGCGCCGACTCCTGCGCCGTCCTCAACGCGATCGACAAGCAGTCGCCCGACATCGCCCAGGGCGTCGACCAGGCCTACGAGACGCGCACCGACCCGGCCGACGAGGACGAGCTCGACGTCGCCGGCGCCGGCGACCAGGGGATGATGTTCGGCTACGCGTCGAACGAGACCGAGGAGCTCATGCCGCTCCCGATCTCGCTCGCCCACCGGCTGGCCAAGCGCCTGGCCGACGTGCGCAAGGCCGAGGTCGTCCCGTACCTGCGCCCCGACGGCAAGACCCAGGTCACCGTCCGCTACCGCGACGGCCGGCCGGTCGAGATCGAGAAGCTCCTGATCTCGACGCAGCACAAGGAGGGCGCGGAGTCGCTCATCCCCGACGACCTCTGGGAGCACGTCGTCGAGCCGATCCTGCCGAAGGACCTCTACGACGAGAAGAAGCTGCGCAAGAACTTCCTCGTCAACCCGACCGGCCGGTTCGTCATCGGCGGCCCGGTCGGCGACGCGGGCCTGACGGGCCGCAAGATCATCGTCGACACGTACGGCGGCATGGCCCGCCACGGCGGCGGCGCGTTCAGCGGCAAGGATCCGTCGAAGGTCGACCGCAGCGCCGCCTACGCCGCGCGCTACGTGGCCAAGAACGTCGTCGCCGCGGGGCTGGCCGACCGCGCCGAGGTGCAGGTCGCCTACGCCATCGGCGTCGCGCACCCCGTCTCGGTGATGGTCGAGACGTTCGGGACCGAGAAGGTCGGGCGCGGGCAGATCCAGGAGCTCGTCGAGCAGCACTTCGACCTGCGCCCGGGCGCCTTCCGCGAGGAGCTCAAGCTCCACCGGCCCATCTACCAGAAGACCGCCGCGTACGGCCACTTCGGGCGCGAGGACCACGACTTCACGTGGGAGCGCACCGACAAGGCCGCCGCGCTGCGCGAGGCCGCCGGCCTAGGCGAGCGCCCCGCCGCCTCCGTCTAGGGGGCGCCACGACGCTCGTCAGCGTCAACGTCGGTCAGCCGCGCACCGTCCCCTCCCTCAGCGGGAAGCGGATGGTGCGCTCGGCGATCTGGAAGGAGCCCGTCGAGGGGCGCGTCGCGGTGCGCGGCGTGAACGTGGAGGGCGACGACCAGGCCGACCGGCGCGTGCACGGCGGGCCGGACAAGGCGGTCTACGCCTACTCGCTCGACGAGATCCGCGCCTGGGAGGAGGAGCTCGGGCGCGAGATCGGGCCGGGCGGGTTCGGCGAGAACCTGACGATCGAGGGCGTCGACGTCAGCGGGGCGCGCGTGGGCGAGCGCTGGCGCATCGGGACGGTCCTGCTCGAGACCACCGAGCCGCGCGTGCCCTGCTTCAAGCTGAACCTGCGGATGGGCGACTCGCGCTTCGGCAAGCGGTTCCTCGCGGCGGGCCGCCCGGGCGCGTACCTGCGCATCGTCGAGGAGGGCGAGCTGGGGGCCGGCGACCCGGTGGAGGTCGTCCGCCGGCCGGACCACGATGTGACGATGCGGCTGATGATGCACGCGGCGCTCGTCGACAAGCAGCGACTGCCGGAGCTGCTCGCCGCGCCTGATCTGACTCAGGAGTGGCGCGAGTACGTCCTCGAGCACGCGGGTTGATCGCGAAGGTCGAGCCGATCACGACCGCGCGCTCGCTGCGCGGTCCGTTCGACTACGTCGTCGAGGATGGGGTGGGGAAGGGCTCGCTGCTCGTCGTGCCCTTCGGCCGGCGCGACGTGAAGGGCGTCGTGGTCGACCTGGCGGAGCGCTCCGACGTCCCCGCGGAGAAGCTCGTCGCGCCGCGGCGCGTGCTCGACGAGCGCGTGCCGCCCGAGCTCGTCGACCTCGCTAGCTGGATGGCGCGCGAGTACGTCTCGACGTTCGCGCGCGCGCTGCAGCTCGTGATGCCGCCCGCCGGCGTGCGCGCGAAGGAGGCGCTGTGGGCGGAGGCGCTGACGCTGGTGCCCGAGGAGGGGTCGCCGGGGCCGGACGGCAGGCGGCTGACGGACACGCAACGGCGGCTGCTCGGATCCCTCCCGCGGTGGGCGGGGTCCGACCTCGGCTCGCTGCGTCGCCTGGAGGCGCGCGGGCTCGTGAGCATCGGGCCGCGCGGGCGGCGCCGGGCGCCCGAGCACGTCGCCGTCGGGGCGCGCGGGCCGCGGCCGCGGCTGACCGGCGCGCAGGAGGAGGCGCTGCGCGCGATCGTGGCGGCAGGCGACGGCGAGCGGCTGCTGCTGCACGGCGTCACCGGCTCCGGCAAGACCGAGGTCTACCTCGGCGCGGTGGAGGAGGAGCTGCGGCGCGGGCGCGGGGCGATCGTCCTCGTGCCGGAGATCGCGCTGACGCCGCAGATCGTCGGGCGCTTCGTCGAGCGCTTCGGCGACACGGTCGCGGTGCTGCACTCCAGGCTCTCGAAGGGCGAGCGCTACGACGAGTGGCGGCGGCTGCGCTCCGGCGAGGCGCGTGTGTGCGTGGGGCCGCGGTCGGCCGTGTTCGCGCCGATCGAGCAGCTCGGGCTGATCGTCGTCGACGAGGAGCACGACTCCTCCTACAAGCACGAGGGCGACCCGCGCTACGACGCGCGGCTCGTCGCCGAGAGGCGCGGCGTCACCGTGCTCTACGGGTCGGCCACCCCGCGCCCCGAGGCCGCGTCGCTGCGGCGGCTGCGGCTCCCTGAGCGCGTGGACGGCCAGCGCCTGCCGCCCGTCGGCGTCCTCGACATGCGCGGCGTGCGCTCCGCGCTGCACCCCGACACCGCCGACGCGCTGCACGCCGCCGGCAAGGCGATCGTGCTGCTCAACCGCCGCGGCTGGTCGAACTTCCTCACCTGCCAAACGTGCGGCCACGTGTGGATGTGCCCGGAGTGCGACGTCTCGCTCGTGCTGCACCGCGCCGAGGGCTGGCTGGCCTGCCACCACTGCGGCCACCGCGAGCGCGTCCCCGACCACTGCCCGGAGTGCCGCGGCGTGACGATCGGGCGCCACGGCGCGGGGACCGAGCGGCTCGAGGCCGAGCTGGCCGAGGCGGGGCTGCGCGTGTGGCGCCTGGATGCCGACGTCGCGCGGCCGGCCGACATCCTCGCCGCGTTCGAGCGCTCCGACGGCGGCGTGCTCGTCGGCACCCAGATGGTGGCCAAGGGCCACGACTTCCCCGACGTCACGCTCGGCGTGGTCCTCGACGCCGACGCCACGCTGCGCTTCCCCGACTTCCGCGCCGAGGAGCGCACGTTCGCGCTCGTGGCGCAGCTCGCCGGCCGCGCCGGGCGCGGGGCGAAGGGCGGGCGCGTGCTCGTGCAGACGCTGGCGCCGGACGCGCCGTCGATCGCCGCGGCGGCCCAGCACGACGCCGACGGCTTCCTCGAGGGCGAGCTGGCCCGCCGCCGCGCGCTGCGCTACCCGCCGTACTCGTCGCTCGTGCGCGTCGTCTGCTCGTCGACCGAGCCGGGGGAGGCGCACGCCGCGGCGGCGACCGTGCGCGACCACCTCGATCTCGCCCCGGGCATGGTGCTCGGTCCGGCGCCGCTGTTCCGCCTGCGCGGGCGCGAGCGGGCGCAGCTCGTCCTGAAGGCCGAGCCCGAGCAGCGGGCCGACGCGATCGAGCACGTCGGCGCCGCGGTGGGGATGACGGCGGCGGCGAAGGAGCACCGCGACGCGGCGTTCAGCGTCGACGTCGACCCGCAGTAGATGGGTGGCTGGACGCGCCCGCTGCTCGTCGTGTCTCGACGACACGCGACGCTCGTTGAAGAACCTCCTCGGGTCGGAGCCCAGCCGTTTCGATGATCGTGG
>DASVRH010000209.1:0-7057 GCA_036388715.1 Solirubrobacteraceae bacterium
GCCAAGGAGCGCAGCGCTTTCGGCCGCGAGATCGGCCGCTTCCAGGTCATCCGCCACAAGTTCGCCGAGATGGCCACGAAGATCGAGACGGCGCGCCAGCTCAACTACGCCACCGCGCTGCGCTTCGCCCAGGGCGACTACCCGGTGCGCGAGATCTCGATGGCCAAGCTCCACGCCTCGCGCGTCGCCGTCGAGGTCGCCGACGAGTGCATCCAGATCCACGGCGGGGCGGGCTACATGCGCGAGTACGGCGTCGAGCGCGCGTGGCGCGACCTGCGCCTGAACCGCATCGGCGCGGGCACCGACGAGATCATGCTCGACGTCATCGGGCGCTCCTACGGGTTGTAGGGACGCTCCTCCATCCCGTGCGGGCTGCCGTGCTCGGCCAGGAGGTCGAGGAACGGCTGGGCGTCGAACGCCTCGGGGCCGAGGACGCCCGTCCCCTTCCAGGTGCCGTTCGCCAGGAGCTCGAGCGCGACGACCGGATTGACCGCGGTCTGCCACACCACCGCCTGGTGGCCGAACTCGCGCATCGACCACTCGTTGTCGACGACGTGGAAGAGGTAGGTCGCGCGCGGCTTGCCGTCCTTCCCCGTGCCGGTCACGTAGGTGCCCGCGCACGTCTTGCCGTGCATGCGGTCGCCGAGCGTCGCCGGGTCGGGCAACGCGGCGGCGACGACGTCGCGGGGCGCGACCTCGACGTCGCGGACGCGGACGGGCTCGGTGCCGTCGAGCCCGAGCTTGTGCAGCGCCTTGAGCACCTCGATGAACTCGTCGCCGAGGCCGTACTTGAACGTCACCCGCTCGCACTCGACCCAGCGCGGAACGAGCACGACCTCCTCGTGCTCGACGTTCACGCACTCGACCGGGCCGATGCCCTCGGGGAAGACGAAGGTCTCGGGCTCGGAGAACGGCTCGACCGTGAACCAGCCGCGCTCGCGCTCCCACACGATCGGCGGGTTGAGGCACTCCTCGATCGTGGTCCAGATCGAGAAGGTGGGTGCGAAGTCGTAGCCCTCCACCTCGAGGTTGGCGCCGTCGCGGACGCCGACCTCGTCGATCCGGTCGAAGAGGTGGTCCGCGGCGTAGCGCGCGAAGACGTCGGCGGCGCCGGGCTCGACGCCGATCCCGGCCAGGGCGAGCAGCCCCGCCTCCTCCCAGCGCTCCGCCTGGGCGAACTGCTCGTCGCCGAGCAGCTTCCCGTCGCCGGAGAGCGTCATGGCCATGTCGAGGTAGGTCGTCCGCGTCGCGAACGCCGCGTCGAAGATGGGGAGGTTGAACCGCGGGTCGACGGCGTTGAGGACGACGTCGGCCTTCGCGTCGCGGATGAGCCCCTCGACCGACCGCTGGTCCGAGGCGTCGACCCGCGCGGCGCTGAAGCGGTCGGGCTCGCCGAGCGGCTCGACGGCGCGGCGTGCGCGCTCCTCGTCGACGTCGGCGACGACCATGTGGTCGAAGAACGAGCGGCGCTGCGCGATGGCGGGGACGGCGCTGCCCACGCCGCCCGCGCCGAGGACGAGGATCCGCATCTAGGCCGTGGCGTCGATGTTCAGGCGGACGTAGTCGATGACCGGCGGGTCGCCGAGCTGCGCGACGACCCTCGGCGCCAGCTCGGCCGCCTGCGGGTGGCCGTGCAGGCAGACGGCGGCGATGTAGGTCTCCGGGTCGGCGACCGTCGTCGGCTTCGGCTCGAGCCACGCGCGCGCCTCGCGGAAGCCGGCGCCGCGCAGGCGGCGCTCGGTGTCCTCCGGCGTCGCGTAGAGCCAGGGCGACGTCCGATCCGGGACCGCCGCGACGACCTTCGCGATGTTGCCGTGCCCGCCGCACTGGGCGACGAGCCGGCCGCCGGGCCTGAGCACCGCGCGCAGGCGCTCGAAGAGGCGCTCGTGGTCGGTGATCCAGTGGAAGACCGCGCAGGAGAAGATCGCGTCGACCGGCTCGTCGAGATCGAGCTCGAGCAGGTCCTGGCGCTCGACGCTCCGCACGCCGTCGCGGCCGGCCAGCGCCTCCCGCGCCTTCTCCACCATCGCCGCGTCGGCGTCGACGGCGACCACCTCGACGCCGAGGTCGAGCAGGAGCTTCGTGACGCGGCCGCTGCCGCAGCCGGCGTCGAGCACGGTCTGGCCCGCCTCGAAGCCGGAGCGGGCGAGTATCTCGCGCGCCCACTGCTCCTGCGGGTCGGCGACCTTGTCGTAGGTCTGGGCGTCCCAGGTGCTCACAGCGCGGTCGTCACCGGGCCGGAGCGCTCGCGGTCGCGCTCGAAGGCGGCGATCCGCTCCTCCTGCTGGAGCGTGAGGCTGATGTCGTCGAGGCCGTTGAGCAGGCGGTGCTTGATCTCGGGGTCGATGTCGAAGGCGAACTCGTCGATCGTCTGCGCCTCCAGATCGATCCTGGCGGTTCCCCTCGCGGCGATCTCCCGGCACTGCTCGGCGGGCAGCGCGATCGGGAGCAGGCCGTTCTTCGTGCAGTTGTTCTTGAAGATGTCGGCGAAGGACGGCGCGACGATCGCCTTGAAGCCGTAGTCGTCGAGCGCCCACGGCGCGTGCTCGCGCGACGAGCCGCACCCGAAGTTCTCGCCCGCGACGAGGATCGGGTTCGGCGGCAGGTCCAGGCCCTGCGCACGCCACTCGTGGAAGCAGAACTCGCCGAAGCCGGTCCGCTCGACCCGCTTCATGTAGCGCGCGGGGATGATCTGGTCGGTGTCGATGTCGTCCCTGGGCAGGTCGGTGACCGCACCCTCGATGATGTTGATCGGCTCGGGCACCTACCACTCCCTGATGTCGACGAAGTGACCCTCGATGGCCGCCGCGGCCGCCATCTGGGGCGAGACGAGGTGGCTGCGCGCGCCGCGGCCCTGGCGCCCCTCGAAGTTGCGGTTCGAGGTCGAGGCGACGCGCTCGCCGGGCGCGGCGACGTCGGGGTTCATGCCGAGGCACATCGAGCAGCCCGCCGCGCGCCAGTCGAAGCCGGCGGCGCGGAAGACCTCGTCGAGGCCCTCGGCCTCGGCCTGCGCCTTCACCTGCTGCGAGCCGGGGACGACCATGGCCACGACGTCCTTGGCGACCCGCCGCCCGTCGATCACCGACGCCGCGGCGCGCAGGTCGCCGATCCGGCTGTTCGTGCACGACCCGATGAACACCCGGTCGAGGCGGATGTCGGTCATCGGCGTGCCGGGACGCAGCGCCATGTACTCGAGCGCGCGCTCGTCGCCGGCGCTGCGCGGCTCGGGCACGCTCTCGGTGACCGCGACGACCATCTCGGGCGTCGTGCCCCAGGTGACCTGCGGGCTCAGCGCGCCCGCGTCCACGGTGATCTCGTGGTCGAACGACGCCCCCTCGTCGGTGTGCAGGTCGCTCCACGCCGGGTCGGCCTCCACCCCGCGCTCGCGCAGCCAGGCGAACGTGGTCTCGTCGGGCGCGATCATCCCCGCGCGGCCGCCGCCCTCGATCGTCATGTTGCAGACGGTCATCCGGCCCTCCATCGAGAGGCCCTCGATGGCGCCGCCGGCGAACTCCACGACGTGTCCGGTCGCGCCGCCGACGCCCATCTGGCCGATCGTGCCGAGGATGAGGTCCTTCGCGGTGACGCCGCTGCCCAGCTCGCCGGTGTAGAGGATCCGCATCGAGCGCGGCCGGTTCTGGACCAGCGTCTGCGTGGCGAGGACGTGCTCGACCTCGCTCGTGCCGATGCCGAACGCGAGCGCCCCGAACGCGCCGTGGGTGGCGGTGTGCGAGTCGCCGCAGACGATCGTCATGCCCGGCTGGGTGACGCCGAGCTCCGGCCCGATGACGTGGACGATCCCCTGCCGGTCGGAGCCGAGGCTGTAGACGGGGACGCCGAACTCCGCGCAGTTGCGCTCGAGCGTCTCGACCTGCACCCGGCTCAGCTGGTCGCGGATGAGCTGGGCCGACGGCGTGCCGTCGGTCGGGGTGTTGTGGTCGGCGGTGGCGAGCGTGCGGTCGGGCCGGCGGACGCGGCGGCCGTTGAGGCGCAGGCCGTCGAACGCCTGGGGGCTCGTGACCTCGTGGACGAGGTGCAGGTCGATGTAGATCAGGCCGGGCGCGACCTCGTGCGCCTCCCAGATCTTCTCGAACAGGGTCTTGGGCATCGTGGTGTCAGCTCCTCCTCAGGCCGGCGGCGACGACCGCCAGGAAGGTCGCCGGCCCGGGGCCGGGGTTCTCGAAGTGGTGCGGCAGGTCCGCGTCGAAGGTGACGGTGTCGCCGGCGCGCAGCTCGTGGCGCTCGTCGTCGATGCACAGGGCGATCGTCCCCTCCTCGACGTGGGCGATCTCGCGGGCGCCGGGCTCGTGGAGCGGCGGGTCCTGCGGGTCGCCGGTCGCCGCGCCGGGGTCGAGCGTGTGGCGGCTCAGCTCGGCGCGCTGGCCGGGCAGCGGCGGGGTGAGGACCTCGGTCCGGTGGCCGCGGCGCTCGCGGCTCGGCTTGACGTCCTCGGCGCGCACGACGGAGACGGGCGGCCCCTCGTCGAGGCGCAGCAGCTGGGAGAGGGAGAGGTCGAGGCCGGCGGCGATGCGGTGGGCGACGGCGAGCGTCGGGCTCGTCTCCCCCCGCTCGACCTGGCTGAGCATGGGCGCGCTGACGCCGGTGCGCTCGGCGAGGTCGCGCAGGCTCAGGTCCATTCCCTCGCGCAACGCGCGCAGGCGGGGACCGATCGTCGGCGATGCCTCGGCGGTTGCCATTACAACCGTATGTTATCGCATACAGGCGGTGGAAGTTGAGCGGAGGTGTCGCGCTTCGCTCAAAACCTGCGTAGCATGTGGCCCATGCGCCGGCGGTACGCGGCGATCTGGATGATCGCGCTGATCGGGTGCCTTCCCACCCCCGCCCTCGCGGCGCCACCGGACCTGCTCGGAGACGGGTTCGTGGAGCCGGTCGACGCCGTGCGCGACGCGAGCGGCGGCGTGCTCGGGCCGACGCCGGCGATCATCGCGTGCTGCGGATCGCGCCGGGCGGCGGCGTCACGACGGTCGCGGGAACCGGCGTGGCCGGGTTCTCCGGCGACGGCGGCCCGGCGACGGCCGCACGGCTGGACCACCCGCTCGGCGTGACCGCCCTGCCCGGTGGCGGCTTCCTCGTGGCCGACGGCTGGAATGGGCGCATCCGGCGCGTGGCGCCCGACGGCACGATCATGACCGTCGCCGGTGGCGGCTACCTGCCGTGGAAGTGCCCGGCCCGCCTGCTCTACCTCGGCGAGGCGCGCGCGGCGGTCCACACCGCCGACGGCGGGATGGTCGTGCTCGGGACGCAGGGCGCGTTCACCGTCGCGCCCGACGGCCTGACGCGGTGGCTCGGCGACGCATCTGACGTGCGGGACCTCGACGCGGGCCCCGACGGCCGCCTCCTGATCGCCGGCGGGCGCTCGAGCAAGCTCTTCGCGGTCGACGGCGAGGGCGAGTGGGAGGTGCTGGCCGGCACCGGTGACAGCGGATATCTCGACGGCGACCCGCTCGACGCCAGGTTCGCCGACGTGCACGGCGTGGCCGGGCTGGCAGCGGCGGCCCCCTACGACGCGGTGGTGGCCGACGAGCTCAACCAGCGGCTGAGGACGGTCGGCTCGACGGTCGGGACGCTCGGCGACCCCACCATGGAGTCCCTCCCCGGCGTCAGCGCGGACCCGCAGGGCGGGCTCATCTTCACCGACTCGGTGGAGGGACAGGTGTGGCGCCACGACATCGACGCGCTGCTCCCCGCGCCGCCCGTCGCCACGGCCGGGCCCGGCGAGAACGACCTCTGCCGGCACCTCGACCCCGCCTACGCGGAGAGCGGCCTCGCGACCTCCCAGGCGCACTTCTCGACCTCGTACTCCTACCTCGCGGCGCCCACCGGCTTCGACGTCGACCCGCAGGGGCGTGTCGCCGCGGCGACGATCCAGCGCCGCGGCACCCAGGCCGGCCTCGCGGTCCGCCGGCTCACGGCCGACGGCGCGCCGGATCCGGCGTTCGGCGAGGACGGGTCGTCGTTCCTCCCGCTGGGCTCGCTGCCGGGCTTCGACGCGAACCCGCGCGGCCTGGCGCGGCGCGCCGACGGCGGCTACGTCGCGGCGGTCGCGCTCTACCGGGAGAACAACTACTCCGACCTCGTGCTGGCGGCGTTCACGCCGTCCGGCGAGGTCGACGAGGAGTTCGGCGACGGCGGGTCGCTCACGCTGCTCGAGGACACGCACATGCTCAGCGGCGGGCTGGTCTTCACGGGCGAGGACGACGCGCTGACGGTGTTCGCCGCCGACTACTCCGGCGCGTGGCGGACGGCGCGCCTGACGCGCGACGGCGGCCTCGTGGAGTGGCGGACGTACGACGGCGACGCGATCTGGGATCCGCAGAGCGCCGCCGTGGAGCGGCCCGACGGGCGGTTCCTCGTCGCGTCGCAGAACCGGGTGGCCGGGCTGACCTCGACCGGGGCGCTCGACCCGTCCTGGGGCGGCGACGGCGTGGCCGCGGTGGACCAGTTCGGGATGGTCCGCGGGATGACGGTGCAGCCGGACGGCCGCGTCCTGCTCGCCGGCGGCAGCTACCAGGAGTCGTTCGTCGCGCGCATGAACGAGGACGGCACGCCCGACGCGAGCTTCGGCGGCGGCGACGGCGTCGTGACGTTCGAGAATCCCGGCGACCTCCGCGAGGTCGCGGTGCTGCCGGACGGGCGGCTCGTCGTCGTCGGCGCCGGCGGGTCCGACCTCGGCACCGGCCCGGCGCTGCTCGGGCTCGAGGAGGACGGGAGCGTCGACGAGAGCTTCGGCGACGGCGGGAAGGTCGTCATGCCGATCGGGCGAGGCGGCCGCTACTTCCACGCCCGTCTCCACGGCGAGCGCCTCCTCGTCGACGGCGAGTGGGACTGGACGGTCTTCGACCACCACCTCTTCGCCGCGTACCGGCTCGACGCGCAGGAGGGTCCTGGGGAGGGCGGTGGAGACGGCGACGGCGGCGGTGACGGCGACGGGGGCGGAGACGGCGACGGCGGCGGGGACGGCGGCGACGGTGGGGACGGTGGCGGGGACGGCGACGGCGGCGGGGACGGCGGTGGTGGGGACGACGGTGGTGGGGAC
>DASVRH010000210.1:0-2178 GCA_036388715.1 Solirubrobacteraceae bacterium
CGTGACCGTCCTCGTCACCGGGGCCAGCGGGCTCCTCGGCGCGGCGGTGCTGGCCGCCCCGCCGAGCGCGACGGGCGCGGTGGGCTGGTCGAGCGCCGATGTCGACGTGCGCGACGGCGACGCCGTCCGCCGGGCCTTCGGGGACCTCGGCCCGTCGTGCTGCGTTCACTGCGCCGCGATCGCGAGCGCCACTCGCTGCGAGGACGACCCGGCGCTGGCGTGGGCCGTGAACGCCCAAGGCACGGCGCACGTCGCGCGGGCCTGCGCCGAGCACGGCACGCGGCTCGTTCACATCAGCACCGACTGGGTGTTCGACGGGACGCGGCCGGACGGGGTCGGCGAGGACGCGCCGACGGCGCCGCTGCAGGTCTACGGCCGCACGAAGCTCGCCGCCGAGGGCCTGGCCCTGCGCGTGCCGGGCGCGCTCGTCGTCCGGGTGCCGCTGCTCTACGGCGCCGGGAGCGGGCACCGGCCGACGTGGCCCCAGGAGGTCGCCGAGCGCCTGACGCGCGGCGAGCGCTGCTCCGCCGACGCGCGCGAGGTCCGCTACCCGACGCTCGCGGGCGACGTCGCGCGGACGCTGGTCGCGCTCGTGGAGCGCGGGGCGAGCGGCGTCGTCCACGTCGCGCCGCGGGAGGGGATCACGAAGCACGCCTGGGCGCTGCTGCTCGCGCGCCGGCTCGGCCTGGACGAGAGCCTCGTGGAGCCTGGCGCGCCCGTCGCGGGCGGCCCCCCGCGCCCCCGCCACGCGCGGCTGCTCACGCCCGTCCTGGACAGGCTCGCCATCCCGCCCCCGCACGGCGTCCGCGAGGCTCTGGGCCGCGTCGCGGCGGCACTCGGCGAAGCGGCGGTGCGCACATGAGGGTCGCCATGGTCGCCTCGGCGGTGCCGCCGCGCACCGGTGGCGCCGAGGTGAGCGTCGCGCTGCAGGCCGCCGGCCTCGCGCGCCGCGGCGTGGTCGTCGACCTCCTCGCCGGCAACGAGCCCGCCCCTGCGCTTCGCGCGGGGTTCACGGCGAGCGGCGGGACGACGATCGTCGCGGCCTCCTCGCCGCCGGCCGGGCGGGTTCCCTGGGAGCACGAGGCCTTCGACCGCGCGCACGCGCTGCACCGCCACCTCGCGACGACCGAGGTCGACGTCGTACACGCGTTCTCGCACGCGTCGGCGCTGGCCGCGGCGATCGCGCTGACCGGCACGACGCGCCCCGCGCTGCTCGCGTCCTTCCACGAGATCACGGCGCAGACGACCGCGGACGGCCGCGCGCAGTGCGCCTTCGTCTACGCGCTGGAGCGCATTGACCTCCACGTCACGCTCAGCGGCTACTACGACCGCGTGGCCGCGTCGTACGGGGTGCCGGCGGAGCGTCGCCGCCGCGCCCGGCAGGGCATCGAGGTGGAGCGGTTCGCGAACGGCAGCCGCTCAGCGGGACGGCGCATGCTGCGGATCGGGGACGGAGAGCGCGTGGTCCTCTGCCCGAGCCGCTTCGCGCGCTGGAAGGGGCAGCTCGAGCTCGTGCGGGCGGCCGGGCGGCTACGGCGCGACGGGCGCGACCTGCGGCTCGTCCTGGCCGGGTCGCTCCACGGCGGCACTACGGCCTACCGCGAGGAGCTCGAGCGGGAGATCGCCGCCCTCGGCCTGACCGACCGCGTGGACCTGCTCGAGGACGTCCCGTACGAGCACATGCCGGACGTGCTCGCATCGGCCGACGTCGTCGTGCAGCCGAGCCACCGCGAGGGGCTCGGCCTCGCGGCGGTGGAGGCCATGGCGGCGGGCGTGCCGGTCGTCGCGGCCGCGGTGACCGGCCTCGACGAGTACTGCGTCGACGGGCACAACTGCCTGACCTTCCCCGCCCGCGACGAGGAGGCACTGGCGGTCGCGCTGCGCCGGCTGCTCGACGAGCCCTCTCTCGGCGCGCGGCTCGTTGCCGGCGGGTCGCGGACGGCCGAGGACTTGGACGCCGGGGACGGCGTGGACGACCTGCTCGCGCTCTACGAGGAGCTGACGTCCGCGGCGCCCGCATGATCGAGCTCCGCACGCAGGTCGGCGAGGGCCGCCGAGCCGAGGCGCGGGCCGGGGACGCCGCACTTGCGCGCCGCCACCCGCGCCGCGAAGCGCAGCGCCGCGCGGGGCACCGAGCCGCGCAGGCGGGCCGCGACGTAGCCGGCGTGGAAGGCGTCG
>DASVRH010000211.1:0-16050 GCA_036388715.1 Solirubrobacteraceae bacterium
ATCGCGGTGACCGACCACAACGAGGTCTCCGGCGCGTTCGACGCGCAGGCCAAGGCAGACGAGTACGGCGTGAAGGTGATCATCGGCGAGGAGGTCAAGACGGCCTCCCAGGGCGAGGTCATCGGCCTCTTCCTCCAGGAGAAGATCCCCCGCGGCCTGACGCTCGAGGAGACCGTCGCCGAGATCAAGCGCCAGGGGGGCGTGGTCTACGTCCCCCATCCCTTCGACCGGTTGCATGCCGTGCCCGACTACGAGCACCTGCTGGGGATCCTCGACGACGTCGACGTGCTCGAGATCTACAACCCGCGCGTGGCGATCGGCTCGTTCAACGAGGAGGCCGAGCGCTTCGCGGCCAAGTACCGGATCCTCGCCGCCGCCGGCTCGGACGCGCACGTGGCCCAGGGCCTGGGCTCGGTGCGGGTGCGGATGCCCGACTTCGACGGGCCCGAGGAGTTCCTGGAGGGCCTGCGCGAGGCCGAGATCGTGACGAAGCCCTCCTCCCTGCTCTACGTCCAGGCGCTGAAGTTCCTCGAGACGAAGGCGACCCCGGCGGGCGCCCGCAAGGCCGTCAAGCAGCGGCGCGTCCGCAAGGCGACTCGCAAAGGCTGATGCAGGGGCAGGGACAGCGGCGGCCGGAGCCGAACACATCGGTGCCAATGCCGGCAACCGATGACGAGATCCGCGAGAAGTACCTCGAGCGCGCCATCCGCGAGCTCAACACCCTGACCCGCGAGCTGCAGAGCTGCGAGCTGTGCCCGCGCGGGAACCTGATGCCGGTGCTCGGCTCGGGCCACCCGCAGGCGGACGTGATGCTGCTCAAGCACGCGCCGACGACGAGCGAGGTCGAGGAGGGGGTCGCCTTCTACGGCCGCGCCGGCTCGGCGCTCATGAAGTCGCTCAGCCGCCTCCAGATCGACCCGCTCGCCGTGTACGGGACTCTGTGCGTCAAGTGCCCGGTCAGCGACCCGTCGCTCGCCGACCCCGCCTGCGTCGCGCGCGTGGTCGAGGAGATCGCGATCGTGCAGCCGAAGATCGTCGTGGCCATGGGCCTCGACGCGCTCTACGCGCTGAACGACCTCGACGTGCCCCTGGCCCGCGAGGTCGAGCCGATCCCGGGCACGATCCAGCAGCTGACCCCGTCGATCGCCGCGCTGTTCGTGCCGAACATCGACTCGGCGCTGGACGAGGAGCAGGCCAAGCGGGAGTTCTGGTCCGCGTTCCGCGTGCTCGGGCAGTGGTACGCGGAGCTGCCGCCCTACTAGCGGCCAGCGCCTGGTTCCTCCTGATCGGGGAGCCGGACGCCGTGTCGGGCGACGCCGGGCGCTACGTCGCCGGGTGCGCGGGCGCGCTGGCCTGCGCGCTGGCCGCGCTGGCGCTGCTGCCCGGCCGCGACGAGCCGCTCGGCCTCGCGATCTTCGGCGCCGGCGCGGGCTTTCTGGCCGCCGTCCTGGCGACGCAGGACATCGGGGCTGCCGCGAACCCCGTCGAGGCGCTCGCCGCCGCCGCGGCCGGGCTGCTCTTCGCCTGGGCGTTCGCCGCCCCGCTCGCCGTCGTGGCGCTGCCGCTCGTCGTGGCGGGGATCGACCTGGCCTCGCTGCTCACCGGCCCCGCCGAGCCGCTGCGCGGCACCGGCCCCGTCGACGTCCTCACGCTCGACCTGCCCTTCATCGGCGGCGGCGGGTCGGCGGCGCGCCTCGGCCTGCTCGACGCGACGTTCCTCGCCCTCTTCGCCGCGTGGTCGCTGCGCTACGCGCTGCGCCCGCGGCTCGCGATCCCGCTGATGGTGGTCGGGCTGTGCGGCTCGGTCGCGCTCGGGATCGCGGAGGACCGGGCGATGCCGGCGCTGCCGTTCCTCGCCGCGGGACTGCTGCTGCCCGCGCTGGACCGCCTGCCGCGGCTGCTGCGGCGCTCCGCGCCCGAGGGCGATCGGTAGGGTTCGGGGTCGATGTCGGACCTCGAGGAGCACACGCTCGAACCCGCCGTCCCGGAGCGCTGCCAGGTCTGCGGCGCCCAGCTCATCCCGAGCGAGCAGAAGGCGATCCTCGAGTCGGGCAGCGCCCCGCTGTGCTCCATCCACGCGGCCGAGGTGCTGCCGCTGGAGGAGGAGGGCGCGATCGACGAGGGCGCCCCCTAGGGCGCCCGGCCGACGATCACGTCGGCCACCATCTCGGGCGGGAAGAGGCCGTGCTCGACGACGCCGGGCGTCGCGGCCAGCCGCTCGGCCACCTCGGCGGGGTCGCGCAGGTCGGCGCGCACGTCGCCGATGACGCCGCCGTCGGGGCTGGGCGGCGCGCCCTCGCGCACCGTCGCGTCGCCGAGGCGCCGGAGCGTCGCGGCGAGGCCGAACGGCAGCAGCTCGACGGGCACGGGCCAGCTGAGCGCCTCGACCATCTTCGAGTCGTCCACGATCACCACGAACCGCTCGGCGGCGGCCGCGACGATCTTCTCGCGCGTGTGCGCCCCGCCGCCGCCCTTGACGAGCCAGCGGTCGGGCGCGACCTCGTCGGCGCCGTCGATCGCGAGGTCGAGCGTCGTGAGGCTGTCGAACGGCTCGACGGGAATGCCGTGCTCGGCGGCGAGGCGCTCGGTGGCGGTGCTCGTCGCGACGCAGCGCAGGTCCTTCAGACCGCGCGCGGCGAGCGCGGGGATGAGGAAGTTCACCGTGGAGCCGGTGCCGAGACCGAGCCGCATCCCGTCCTCGACGAGCAGCGCTGCCCGTTCGGCGGCGTCGCGCTTCGCGGCGTCGCCGCTCACGGCAGGATCACGATCTTCCCGAGCTTGCCTCCGGCGGTGAAGCGGTCGTAGGCGGCGGTCACGTCGTCGAGCGCGAACGTCTCGGCGACCGGCACCTTGAGCGCGCCGCTCGCCAGCAGCGGCAGCACGTGGCGCTCCATCAGCCGCGCGGTCCGCGCCTTCTCCTCCAGCGGGCGCGCGCGCAGGGTCGACGCGCGCAGCGTCGCCCGCTTGCCCATCAGCGCGAGCAGGTTGACCTCGGCCTTGAACCCCGCCCCGACGCCGATCACGGCGATCCGCCCATCGGTGTCGAGCGCCTTGAGGTTCGCGGGGATGTTCGGGGCGCCGACGAGCTCGAGGACGACGTCGAACGGGCCGTGCTCCTCGAAGCCCTCGGGCTCGATGACGTTCTCCGCGCCCAGCTCGGCGACGCCGTCGCGCAGCGCGGGGTTGCGGACCGTCGCCGTGACGCGCGCGCCCGCGGCCGCGCCGAGCTGGACGGCCGCCGTGCCCACGCCGCCCGCGGCGCCGTGGACGAGCAGCCGCTCGCCGGCCCGCAGGTCGCACTGGGTGAAGAGCGCGTCGTGGGCGGTGGTGAACACCTCGGGGACGCCGCCGGCCTCGTGCCAGTCCAGCCCGTCGGGCACCGGCATGAGCTGGCGCTCGTGCACGACGGCCAGCTCCGCCTGGCCGCCGCCGCCCACGATCGCCATGACGCGGTCGCGCTCGGCGAAGCGGGTCGCGCCCGGGCCGAGCGCGACGACCTCGCCGGCCAGCTCGAGTCCGGGGATGTCGGGCGGCGAGCCGGGAGGGGCCGGGTAGCCGCCCTTGCGCTGGAGGATGTCGGCGCCGTTGATGCCGGCCCCGTTGACCCGGACGAGCACCTCGCCCTGGCCGGGCTCGGGATCGGGATGGTCCTCGACGCTCAGCGATTCGTCAGCGATGGTGGCGGCGCGCATGGTGCCGCAACCTACGGGACGACGATGTTGAACCCCTGGTTCGTGACCGAGTCGTCGCTGTTGAACTTCTGCACGACGCGGACCTCTTCGCCCTCCGTGCAGCCGAAGTCGCCGTTGAAGTACACGCGCGTGTCGTTGCCGCTGCTGTCGGTCATCACGCCCCCGAACGCGTCGGCGACGGAGATGACGTCGGTGTCCGGCTCCAGGCAGATCGTCCCCTCGCCGGGGGTGCGGACGCCGGCGAACCCGGGGTGCGCGCCGACGAACGCGACGTCGTAGACAGTCGGGTCGCTGGGCAGCGTGCCGTTCGGCCGCACCTTCGCGTACGCACGAACCGAGCCCGCGGGACCGGTCTCGCCGATGTCGCCCTTGTCGCCCTTCGCCCCCGGTGTGCCGGGGGCGCCGGCCGGCCCGGGCGCGCCCGCCGGCCCCGCCGGCCCCGCCGGCCCCGCCGTGAGGAGCCCGCGGGCGAGGTCGCTCGCCTGGATGCTGCGCCGCTTGATGTCGCGGCCCGTGACCGAGTTGTTGCGGATGTCGGCGGACGTCTGCGACCGTGACGGTCGCCTAGGTGATGACTGGGAGTCGGTCGCGCATGCTGCGACACTACTCGCATGGGACTCCCTGTCGAGGGCTATCAGCTCACGGACATCTCGCCGAAGGCCTACGAGCACCCGGCCGACCGCGCCGCCACGGCCGCGCTCGCGTCGGTGCCGATGCTCGACCAGGTCGTGCGCAAGCTGATCGAGTTCGGCTACGAGCGCGCGCTGCGCCAGGCCTACCTGGGCGCGTCGGTCCGGCTCGGCCCCGACCAGCTGCCCGACGTCTGGCGCGTCTACGAGCAGGTGCTCGCGACGCTCGACATGCCGGACACCTACGACCTCTACGTCACCCAGCAGCCGGTGGCCAACGCGATGGCGATCGGGGCCGAGAAACCGATCATCGTCATGAACTCGGGGCTCGTGAACCTCCTCGACACCGAGGAGCTGCGCGCGGTCCTGGCCCACGAGGTCGCGCACATCCTCTCCGACCACGTCCTCTACCGGACCGGGCTGGAGATCCTCCTGCGCCTCACCGTCGGGCGCCTGCCGCTGCTCGCCGGCCTGCCGCTCATGGCGGTGCGCATGGCGCTGCTGGAGTGGTCGCGCGCGGCCGAGCTGTCGTGCGACCGCGCGGCCGCGCTCGTCACCCGCGACCCGCTCGTCGTCTGCCGGACGCTCATGCGGCTCACCGGCGGCTCGGCGTCGGAGGGGCTCAACCTCGACGCCTATCTCAAGCAGGCCTCCGAGTACCGCGAGGGCGGCAAGGGCGTCGACAAGCTCCAGCGCCTGTGGCTCGAGCTGGGCGTGACCCACGCGCTGCCCGTCAAGCGCGTCCACGAGGTCATGGAGTGGGTCCGCGGCGGCGACTTCGACCGCATCGCCGGCGGCGAGTACCCGCGCCGCGGCGACCCGGTCGACGTCCGCGAGGAGGCCGACGCGGCCGTCAACTTCTACCGGGAGCGGTTCGCCTCGACGTTCCGCGACGCGGGCGAGAACCTCGCCAACGCGAGCGACGCGCTGGCCGACTGGCTGCGGCGCGAGACGCCTCCGAAGGACGACGAGGACCCGCCGGCGCCGCCGAGCGGTCCCTAGGCGGACCGTTCCAGCAGCGCCACACATTCGATGTGGTGCGTCTGCGGGAACATGTCGACCGGCCGCACGCGCTTGAGCTCGTAGCCGGCCTCGACGAGCTGCGCGGCGTTCGGCGCGAGCGTGGTCGGGTTGCAGGAGACGTAGACGACGCGCTTCGGGGCGGCCTCGATCAGCCGGCGGACGACCTTCTGCGACATGCCGCTGCGCGGCGGGTCGACGACGACGACGTCGGGGCGGCCGGCCTTCTCGACGAGCTCGCGCATCGCGAGCCGGACGTCGCCGGCGAAGAAGCGCGCGTTCTCGACGCCGTTGCGCCGGGCGTTGGCGATCGCGTCGGCGATGGCCTCCTCGACGACCTCGAGGCCCCAGATCTCCCCGGCCCGCGGCGCGAGCGTCAGGCCGATCGTGCCCATGCCGCAGAACAGGTCGTAGACGCGCTCCCAGCCCTTGAGCGCCGCGTACTCGGCGGCGACGCCGTAGAGCTTCTCCGCCATCTCGGTGTTCGTCTGGAAGAACGCCTCGGGGGAGATGCCGTACTCCAGGCCGCCCAGCTCCTCGCGCAGCTGCTCGGCGCCCATGACCTGCTCGGTGTGCCCGCCGCTCGTGACCTCGGCCACGCCGGCGATCTGGGAGGTGAAGAGCGCGTCGGCGACGCCGGCCGCGCGCAGCGCCTCGGCCAGCGCGTAGGAGTCGAACGAGCCGAGCGAGGTGACGACGCGGACCTGGACCTCGCCGGTGCGCCGGCCCTCGCGGATCACGAGGTTGCGCAGCAGCCCCTCGTGGGCGCGGCGGTCGTAGGGGTCGAGCTGCTCGGAGCGGCACCAGTCGAGCACCGCGCGCCGCGCGGCGTTGACGCGCTCGGAGGCGAGCAGGTCGTCCTCGACGTGCACGATGTCCTCCCACGAGCCGGGCTTGTGGAAGCCGCAGACGAGCTCGCCCTCGTCGCCGAGGCCGAACGAGTACTCGAGCTTGTTGCGGTAGCGCCACTGCTCCTGGGCCGCGACGATCGGCTCGAGCTCGAAGCCGTCGAGCTTGCCGATGCGCCGCAGCGCGTCGTCGACCTGCTCGGACTTCACGGCGAGCTGGCGCTCGTACGGCAGCACCTGCCACGGCGTGCCGGGGTGGCCGGGGGCCAGCGCCTCGACGCGCTCGGCGCTGGGCTCGAGCACCTCGACGGTCCGCGCCTCGGCGTAGGCGCGCTTGCGCTTGGTCACTACCGCGCGGACGCGGTCGCCGGGCACGGCGCCGCTGACGAACACGACGTAGCCCTCCAGGCGCGCGACGCCGTTGCCGCCGTAGGCGAGCGAGTCGACGACCAGCTCGAGCTCCTGCCCGCGCTCGGGGCGGGCGGGGCGGGTGGTGGAGGCCTCCATCAGCGCAGGCGCCGGTCGATGGCGCCGAGGACCGACTTGCGGTTGGCGTTGCGCTTCTCGTAGTCGCGGACCTTGCGCAGGTCCGAGGCCGAGATCTCGTCGAGGCGCTCGGAGATCTGCGCCGCCGTCAGGTCGTCGTAGGACGAGATCGGGAACGAGGAGCCGAGGCCCGCGGCGCGGCGGGCACGGTCGACCTCGCGCAGGACGCGGTCGGTGCCGGGCGGGCGGCGCACGATGCCGCGCCCGCCCTTGTCGCGCCCGCCGGTCGACGACGAGCCCTTCGTGCCGCCGAGCGCGGTCTCGAGGCGGCTCAGCGCGTCGTCGGACTGCTGGCGCCCGAGGGCCATCAGCCGCTCGATCAGCTCCTCGGCGTCGGCGCGCGTGATCCGGCCGCGCTTGACGGCGTCGTCGAGCGTGTCGCGCAGCCGGTCGCTCGGCAGCATGAGCGACTTCGAGACGAGCTCGCGGATCGCGGTCAGCGTGGACGTCGTGTCGTCGTCGCGCTGCGTGGTCGGCGTGCGCGCCTGCGACTTCTTCGGCTGCGGCATGGGGGGCGAGGCTATCGCGCGGCCTTCCGCGCAACTGACGCACACCCACCACCGAACGTCTACGTTCACGCCTGTGCTCCGGAAAGGTGTCCTGGGCCTCGCCGCCGCGGTCCTCCTGCTGCCCGTGCCGGTCGCGCTGGCCGAGTTCCCGTTTCCGGAGCCGGCGGCGTACGACGAGCTGAAGCTCCCGGCCGGGACCGGCGCCGACGACCTCACCGGCAAGCGCGTGTGGATGTACGCGGCCACGCCGGAGGAGGAGAACGCGATCGTCAACGCCGACCCGCGCGAGCTCAACGGCGTCCGCGGCGCGCACGTCGTCGACGAGGAGGCGTCGGCCGAGACGGCGTGGATGCTCACCACCGGCCGACCCGACGTCACGATCGCCGTCCTCGACTCGGGGATCATGTGGAACGACCTCTCGACGGTGCGCGACATCCGCGAGAAGACGCGCATCAACCGCGGCGAGGCGCCGCCGCCGAACGCCGGCCGCGCGTCGGCGCTCGAGCCGGGCGCCGACTGCGCCGCCTACGCCACGGCGCTCGCCGCCGGAGGGACGGACGGCGACGCGTACGACCTCGACGGCAACGGCGTCTTCAACCTCCTCGACTACGCCTGCGACACGCGCGTGGACCGCGACCCGGCGCGCGGCGTGGGCCCGTCGTCGGGCGGCGTTCCGCTGCTCGACCCGCAGGACATCCTCATCGCGTTCACCGGCGAGGACCTCGACGGCGACGGCGACCTCGACGACGACGGCAACGGCTACGACGACGACATGGTCGGCTGGGACTACCTCGACGACGACAACGACCCGTACGACGACGTCCAGTACGGCCACGGCAGCGGCGAGGCGAAGGACTCCTCGGCCGAGGCCGACAACGACGCCGAGGGCGGCGGCGAGCTGGGCAGCTGCCCGAACTGCATGGTCGTCCACATGCGCGTCGGCGACTCGTTCGTCGCCGACGTCAACAACTTCGCCGAGGCGACGCTCTACGCCACCGACAACGACGTCGAGGTCGTGCAGGAGGCGCTGGGCACGCTCAACAACTCGACGCTCGCCCGCCGGGCGATCGAGTACGCCTACGACCACGGGACGACGGTGATCGCGTCCGCCGCCGACGAGGCGGCGCAGCACAACAACTGGCCGTCGTCGAACCCGCACGTGATCCTCGTCAACTCGGTCACGAAGTACCCCGAGGAGAACCTGGACCCGAGCGACATCGGCTTCCCCGACCAGGAGCCGATCCCCGACGCCATCCCCGTCCCCGGTCCCAACCAGCCCGGGCGCTCCTACCTCGAGTTCAACGGCTGCACGAACTTCAACGCGAAGATCACGCTGGCCATCCCGAGCGTCAGCTGCTCGTCCGACGCGACCGGCCGCGCGGCGGGCTTCGCCGGCCTCGTCTACTCGGCGGCCTACAACGCCGTCGACGCGGGGGCGCTCGACGCCCACCCCACGTGCGAGCGGGTCGGCGGCGACCCGTGCGCCATCTCGGCCAACGAGGTCCGCCAGGCGATGGCGACGGGCACGCTCGGCGGCGTCGAGCAGGCCGACGACGTCCGCTTCACCGGCGTCGACCCCGCGCCCGAGCCGCGCTGCACGCCGGCGACGGCGGAGTGCACGTCGCCCTTCTTCGGCGAGGGCTTCACGTCGCAGCTGCGCGTGCCGTTCCCGCCGCGCTCGTACCCGGCCCGCGACGGCCACGACCAGTTCTACGGCTACGGGCGCGTGAACATGCGCAAGGCGGTCGAGGCGACGCAGGACGGCGTCGTGTTCCCCGAGGCCGAGATCGAGGCGCCGGACTGGTACTGGTTCGTCGACCCCGAGCAGGGCCCGCTCGACATCCGCGGCCACGTGGGGGTCCGCACGGGCTCCTACACCTGCCGCCTGCTCGTCGCGCCCGGCTCGTACCCGAACAACGCGGAGGACCCGGCCGGCGACTTCGCGCCCGTCGAGGACGGCTTCTGCGACGGCGCGACCGCGCGCACCGGATCGTTCAGTGGCCCGCTCGGGACGATCGACGTCGAGGAGCTGAAGGGGCGCTTCCCGCCCGACGCGCAGGGCTTCAACGGCCGCGAGACCGGCAACACCGCCAACCAGTCGCACAACGGGCGCCCGAACGACGACCCGTACGGCTTCGTGGTGAAGGTCGTCGTGACGGCCGGCGAGGGCGAGGAGGCGCTGACCGGCGAGGACCGCCGCAACCTGCGCCTGCACCGCGACCAGGACATGCTCGACGGGCTGCCGCGCGACATCGGCGGCGACGGCGCCTCGTCGCCCGCCTTCGCGGACCTCGACGCCGACAACGAGAACGAGCTGATCCTCGCCGGGTCCGACGGCCTCGTCCACGCCTACCGCCGCGACCTCACCGAGATCGACGGCTGGCCGGCCCGCGTGGACCGGGTGCCCGTGCACAGCGGCGCGGCGGCGTACGAGAGCGGCGAGGTGACGTCCGACGCGCGCGGGGCGATCCTCGGCTCGGTCGCCGTCGGCGACCTCGACCGCGACGGCTCGCCCGAGGTCGTCGTGACCGACCTCGAGGGCAAGGTCACGGCGTTCGCCGCCGACGGGACGCGCCACTTCACCCAGGAGTCCGACGTCGCGTTCTCGGGCAAGCCGCTCCAGCCCTTCGAGAACGTCCGCCAGGGCCACACAAACCGCACGCAGCACGGGTTCATCGCCTCCCCCGTGCTCGTCGACCTCGACGGCGACGACGGCGGCAGGCTCGAGGTGGTCGCCGCCGCGATGGATCGCCACGTGTACGCGTGGAACGACGACGGCACGGCGGTCGACGGCTTCCCGGCGCTCGTCGTCGACTACGCCAAGGTCGACTCGATCGACCCGGTGACGCACGCGGTGCGCTTCGACCAGGACAAGCTCGGCTACGAGGACGACGACCCGAACAAGCCGATCCAGCCCAACCAGGGCGCGATCGTCGACACCCCCGCGATCGGCGACCTCGACGGCGACGGGAAGATGGACATCGTCGTCGGCACGAACGAGGAGTACGTCGCCGGCGCGGGCGACGAGGGCGGGCAGAACGTCTCGCCGTTCAACGGCTTCGTCCTGAAGTTCGCGGTGGGGACGACGCTCGCGCCGGCGAACACGCGGCTGCACGCGCTGACCGCGGACGGCGATCCCGACGGCGACGCGCGCACGAAGACGCCGGAGCTCGAGAACTGGCCGGTCAAGCTCGCGCAGAGCGGCACCGAGACGCTGCCGATCGTCGGCGAGGGCGTGACCGGCGCCCCCGTCATCGGCGTCGTCGACTGCCCCGAGGGCCCGGCGCAGGGCGCGCAGATCGGCGCGCAGGCGCACGCCGGCCCGTCGTTCATCCTCAACCACGACGGGACCTCGTGCTACGGAACCGCGCCCGACGAGAACGGCGACGACCGGCCCGTCCCGCTGCAGAGCGACGGCAAGAGCGGCGCCGAGCAGACCGACACGCCGGTCATCAACGCGTTCGGCCACCCGGTGCTCGCCAACCTCGACGGCGGCCCGTCGATGTCGTACCTGACGCCGGGGATCGGGGCGCTGCGCGCGCTCGACATCGCGTTCCCCGAGTACCAGGGCGGCCAGGACTTCCTCGGCGCGTGGACGGGCGAGACCGGCCAGTTCCGCCCGAACTGGCCCGCGCGCATGAACGACCTCCAGTTCCTCACCGGCCCGTCGGTGGCCGAGGTCGACGGCGTCACGCCGACGCAGGAGGTCCTCGCGGGCTCGGCCTCGCTCGACCTCCAGGGCTTCAACGCGCTCGGCGCGCCGATCGACCCGAAGTGGCCGAAGCTGACGTCGGACTGGCTGGTGACCAACCCGCTCGTCGGCGGCTGGGGCGATGGCGAGAACAAGGTCGTCGTCGCGGTCACGCGCGGCGGCTTCATGCTCGGCTACGCGGCTCGCGCCGGCGTCTGCGACGGGCCCGACGCGTGGCCGCGCTTCCACCACGACAACTGGAACACGGGGGACGCGCGCCGCGCCGGCAGCTCGGACACCGTCCTGCCCGGGCGGCCCGGGGACCTGCGCGTCGAGGAGGGCGAGGTCCGCTACACGGCGGCGGGCGACGACCTGATGTGCGGCGACGACGTGCGCCACGAGGTGCGGACCTCCGACGCGCCGATCACCGGCGAGAACTTCGGCCAGGCCGAACTGGTCGGGCAGAACCCCGAGCCCGCGCGGCGCGCGCCGGGCGACGACGAGGCGGTCGAGGGCGAGGGCCTGAAGCGGTTCGTCGCGGTCCGCGCGATCGACGACGCCGAGAACGTCGGGCCACTGTCGGTGATCGACACGGCGCCGCCCGGGCCGGGCGGCGGCGACAGCGGCGGCGGGACGCCCCTGGGCGACGGCGGCGCGGGGCCGGGCGGTCCGGGCCGTCCCGGCGGCGGCGGGCCCTCGGGCGGCGCGCGGCCGGGCGCGGGCGCCACGGCCGGCGGCGCGAACGCCGGCGCGTGCGTCCCGAACCGGCTGCTGCGCGGCGCGCGGGTGCGCTCGCGCGGCCGCGGCCTGGCCGTCGTGGTGCCGCCGGTGCCCGGCGGGGTCACCGTCGACGTCTTCCAGCAGGCGGTGGGCCGGCGGCTGGGCGACCGCCTGGTCGCGCGCTTCACCGGGCGGACGGCGTCGTTCCGCTGGAACGGCCGGTCGAACATCGCGGGCCGGCGCGTGCGCAACGGCTACCTCTTCGTGCGCTTCCGCGCCGCCGGTGAGACGGCGCGCTTCGCGCTGCGCCGCCGGCGCCGCGGGTTCTCGGTGCGCCCCGGCTACTACCGCCCCGCGCACTGCCGCGTGCTGGCCAGCGTGAAGCTGCTGCGGCCGGTGTTCGGCGGGCGGCGCAACAGCGGGCTGTCGCTGTCCTTCCGCCTCACCCGCGCGGCGAGCGTGGGCGTCACCGTCACGCGCGGCGGGCGCGTCGTGCGCCGCTACGCGCCGCGGACCTTCGGCTCGGGGCGCACCTTCCGCCGCACGCTGCGCTCGTCGCTGCGCGGCGACCACCGCGTGCGCGTCGTCGCCCGCGCCGGGTCGGCGATCGACGTCGTGACGCTCGTCGCCCGCCGGCTCTAGTCGTTGACGAGCAGCTCGAGGAGCGCCTTCTGGGCGTGGCGGCGGTTCTCCGCCTGATCCCAGATGCGCTGGCGCGAGCCGTACAGGACGTCGGCCGTGATCTCCTCGCCGGGGTGGGCGGGCAGGCAGTGCAGCGCCACGGCGTTCGGGGCCGCGCGGTCGAGCAGCGCGTCGTCGATCCGGTAGCCGGCGAGCGCGGCGCGGCGCTGCTCGGCCGTCGCCTCGTCGTCGCCCATGCTCACCCACACGTCGCCGTAGACGGCGTGCGCGCCGTCGACCGCCTCGGCGGGGTCTGCGGTGAGCGTCGCGGGGAGGCCGTCCTCGAGCTGGAAGCCCTCGGGCGCGGCGACGGCGACCTCGACGCCCGCCTGCGCGCCGACGAGCGCGAGCGACCGCGCGACGTTGTTGCCGTCGCCGACGTAGGCGATCTTCAGCCCCTCGACGCGGCCGAACGCCTCGCGCAGCGTGAGCAGGTCGGCGAGGATCTGGACCGGGTGGTGGTCGGCGGTGAGCATGTTCACCACCGGCACCTCGCTGTGCAGGCTCAGCTCCACGACGTCGGCGTGCGGCCCGGTGCGGATCCCGATCGCGGCGACGTGGCGGCTGAGCACGAGCGCGGTGTCGCGCAGCGACTCGCCGCGGGAGACCTGGAGCTCGCCGGCCTTCAGCACCATCGGGTGCCCGCCCAGCTCGAAGACGCCGGCCTCGAAGGAGAGCCGGGTGCGGGTCGAGGGCTTCTCGAACACGAGCGCGACGCTGCGGCCGGCGAGCGGCCGGGCGTCGAGCGGGTGCGCCTTCATCTGCGCGGCGCGGTCGATCAGCGCTAGCAGCCCGTCGCGCGACAGCTCGGTCCCGTCGAGGAAGTGCCGGAGGGCCAAGGCGGGCATCCTACGGGTGCGTGCGCGTCCTCACCTGGAACGTCTACCACGGCCGCTCCGTCCCCCCGTCGGGACGCGACCTCTTCGAGGAGTTCGCCGCGCTGATCGCGTCGTGGGAGTGGGACGTCGCGCTGCTCCAGGAGGTCCCGCCGTGGTGGCCGCGGCCGCTGGCCGAGCGCTCGCGCGCGTCGATGCGGATGAACATCACCGGGCGCAACCAGCTGCTCTTCGCGCGCCGCTTCGTCGCCGACCGCTGGCCCGACCTCATCAAGTCCAACGGCGGCGGCTCGAACGCGATCCTCGTGCGCGGGGCGCGGATCGCCGAGCACCGCAAGGAGCGGCTGCGCTGGTGGCCGGAACGGCGGTGGATGCACGCCGTGCGGCTCGAGGACGGCACGTGGCTGGGGAACCTCCACGCGCAGACGCGCCCACGCCCGCGGCCCGAGCAGGACATCGCGAAGGCGGCCGCGGCGCTCGATCGCTGGAGCACGGGGGCGCCGCGCGCGCTGCTGGGCGGCGACTTCAACATCGGCGACGCCCGGGTGCCGGGGATGACGAGGCTCGGCGGCGGCGGGGTCGACTTCGTCTTCGCCCGCGGCCTGGAGCGCGAGTCGGGCGAGCGACTCGACGCGGGCCGCCTGAGCGACCACGCGCCGCTGGTGTTCGGTGTGCGCCCCGCCTAGGGGCGCGGCCCCTCAGCCCCCGCGGTTGACGCGGGTGACGATCTCGACGAGCCGGCGCTCGGCGACGTCGTTCGGCACCTGGCAGGTGCCGGCCGCCTGGTGGCCGCCGCCGCCGTAGGCGAGCATCAGCGCGCCGACGTCGACGGGCGACGTGCGGTCGAGGATCGACTTGCCGACCGCGAAGACGGTGTTCTGCTGCTTGAGGCCCCAGAGCACGTGCATCGAGACGCGGCACTGCGGGAACAGCGCGTAGATCATGAAGCGGTTGGTCGGGTGGATCGTGTCCTCGTCGCGGATGTCGAGGACCACCAGGTCGCCGTGGACGCGGGCGCGGCGGCGGATCTGGTCGATCGCGCGCTCGGAGTGCTCGCGGTACAGCGCGACGCGCTCGGCGACGTCGGGCGTGCGGAGGATCTCCTCGACGGTCATCTCGGTGACGGCGTCGATGAGCTGCATCATCAGCTGGTAGTTCGAGATGCGGAACTCGCGGAAGCGGCCGAGGCCGGTGCGCGGGTCCATCAGGAAGCTCAGGAGGATCCAGCCGGTGGGGTCGAGGATCTCCTCCTCGTTGAAGTCGGCGGAGTCGGCCTTGTCGACCGCCCACAGCAGCTCGTCCCAAGGGTCCGTGCCGAACTTCTCGGCGCCCCCGAAGTAGTCGTAGACCACGCGGGCCGCGGAGCGCGCGGCGGGGTCGATGACGTGGTTGGTCGGATCGACCTCGCCGGCCAGCCGCTCGACCTCGGAGTCGTGGTGGTCGAAGGCGAGGTGGACGCCCTCGACGTAGGGCAGGTTCGTGGTGATGTCCGTGGGCCGCGTCTCGACCTTGCCGTCCTGCATGTCCTTGGGGTGGACGAACAGGATGTCCTCGAGCATCCCGAGCTTCTTCAGGAGCGCAGCGCAGACCAGGCCGTCGAAGTCGGATCGGGTGACGAGTCGGTGACGGGTCGCGGTGTCGGTGGCCATGTACGGGAAGGTCGGCACCTCCCCGCGATCCCTTAGCGCCGATCCGCCACCCTGGACCGTTCCCGCATTGCCCCGAAATCCGGAACGCCCGCGTCCGGGGTCGAGGCCTCGGCGTAGAGGCGGCGCGGGATGCGGCCCGCGCGGCGCGCCCCGTACCCCGCCTCGGTGGCCTGTCTGAGGGCGCTCGCCATCGCCACCGGGTCCTCGGCGCGGCTGATGGCGCTGGCGGTGAGGATCGCGTCGCAGCCGAGCTCCATGGCCAGGGCGGCGTCGCTGGCCGTGCCGACGCCGGCGTCGAGGATCACGGGGACGCCCGCCGCCTCGGCGATGAGCGCGATGTTGTACGGGTTGCGGATGCCCATGCCCGAGCCGATAGGCGAGCCGAGCGGCATGACGGCCGCGCACCCGGCGTCCTCCAGGCGGCGCGCGAGGATCGGGTCGTCGTTCGTGTAGGGCAGGACGGTGAAGCCGTCGTCGACCAGCTCCTCGGCGGCGACCAGCAGCTCGGTCGCGTCGGGCAGCAGCGTGCGCTCGTCGCCGATGACCTCGAGCTTGACCCAGTCGGTCTCGAACGCCTCGCGGGCCAGCTTGGCGGTGAGGACCGCGTCGCGCGCGGTGAAGCACCCGGCCGTGTTGGGCAGCAGCTTCACGCCCGCGTCGTCGAGCACGTGGACGAGTCCCTCGCGGCTCGTGGTGTCGATGCGGCGCAGCGCGACTGTGACCATCTCGGTCCGGGTCGCCTCGATCGCGCGGGCGAGCAGGTCGAGGCTGGGGAAGCCGCCGGTGCCGAGGATCAGGCGGCTCGTGAACTCGCCGTCGCCGATGCGGAGGGGCTCAGCCACCCTGCACCGCCGTGACGACCTCGACGTGCGCGCCGTCCTCGACGACGAACCTCCCCCACTCGCTCTTGGGCACGACCTCCGCGTCGACGGCGACGGCGACGCCCCGGTCGGGCACGTCGAGGGTCGCGAGGAGGTCGGCCACGGTGGCGTCGGCGAAGGGGGTCTCCTTCCCGTTCACGGTGATCATGCGGGCACCCGCTCCAGCATCTTCACGACCCTCTGCGCCGTCGCGGGCGCGAGCAGGACCCCGTTGCGGAAGTGGCCGGTGGCGACGATCGTCCGGCCCCGGCGCTCGACGATCGGCCGGTTGCCGGGCGTGCCGGGGCGCAGCGCCGCGGCGGTCTCCTCGACGACGAGCTCGGAGAGGCCGGGCACGACCTCGGTCGC
>DASVRH010000212.1:0-7233 GCA_036388715.1 Solirubrobacteraceae bacterium
GTAGATCGTCGCGCCGACGCCGGCCGCACCGAGCTCCCACGCGCGCTGCACCGACGAGAACATGATCTGGTCGAACTCGTTCGGGTAGGTGAGAAGCTGATTGTGGTTCAGCTTCACGATGAACGGGAACTTGTGCGCCCACTTCCGGCTCACCGCGCCGAGGACGCCGAGCGTCGAGGCGAACGCGTTGCAGCCGCCCTCGACGGCGAGCTGCACGAGGTTCTCGGGGTCGAAGTAGATGGGGTTGGGCGCGAAGCTCGCGCCGCCCGAGTGCTCGATGCCCTGGTCGACGGGCAGGATCGAGACGTAGCCGGTCCCGGCCAGGCGGCCGCTGTTGATCAGCCACTGGAGGTTGCGCAGCACGTTCGTCGGCCGGTCGGAGTCGACGAAGACGCGGTCGACGAAGTCGGGGCCCGGCAGGTGCAGCTGCGCGGAGGGGAAGGTTTCGGACTTGTGCTGGAGAAGGTCCTGGGCGTCGTCCCCGAGCAGCTCCTCGAGGCGTGAAGTGGTCATGTCCGCGGTCGTTGCCATACCTAGACGGTACCTTCCGCGCGGCTGATGGAGCACAACTTCACCTCCCACGGCTACACGATCGGCATCGAAGAGGAGCTGATGATCGTGGACGCCGACACGCTGGCCCTGTCCAGCGGGATCGAGCAGCTCCTGACCGAGGGCGAGGAGCGGGTCAAGCCCGAGCTCATGGAGTCGGTCTGCGAGATCGCGACCTCGGCGTGCCGCGACGTCGACGAGGCCGGCGCCGAGCTCGCCGAGCTGCGCCGCTACGTCTGTCACCGCGCCGAGGACCACGGCCTGGGGATCGGCTCGGCGGGGACGCACCCGTTCTCGAAGTGGGAGGACCAGCGGATCGCGCAGCGCCCGCGCTACCGCGACCTCATCGAGGCGCTGCGCTTCGTCGCTCGCCAGGAGCTCATCTTCGGCATGCACGTGCACATCGGGATGGACGACCCCGAGAAGGCCATCCACGTCGCCAACGGGATGCGCGTGCACCTGCCGATCCTGCTGGCGTTGTCTGCCAACTCTCCGTTCTGGCAGGGGACGCACACCGGCCTGCAGTCGGCCCGCACGCCGATCTTCCGCGCGTTCCCGCGCGTCGGCGTCCCGCCCGCGTACCGCGACTGGGAGGACTACCAGTCGCGGATCGGGTTCATGGTCGAGTCCGGCGTCATGGAGGACTACACGTACCTCTGGTACGACGTCCGCCCGCACCCCAAGCTCGGCACCGTCGAGATCCGGGTCTGCGACTCGCAGACGCGCGTGGAGCACACGCTCGGGCTCGCCGCGCTCATCCAGGCGATGGTGCGCGAGCTGAGCGGGCACTTCGACGAGGGGACCCCGCTCTCCGACTACCCGTGGGAGATGCTCGACGAGAACAAGTGGCTGGCCGCGCGCCACGGCCTCAGCGGCGAGCTGATCGACCTGCCGGCCCGCGAGCGGGTGCCGACGCCCGAGCTGACCCGGCGGTTGCTGGACCGTCTGATCGACCACGCCCAGGACCTCGGCGCCGCCGATCACTTCGAGGCGCTGGAGGACCTCCTCGCGCGCGGCAACGGCGCCCACCGCCAGCGCGTGGTCTTCGAGGCCAACCGCGACCTGCGCGAGGTCATGGCGGAGATCGTGTCGGCGACGACGCCCGCCGCGCCGGACCCCGCATAGCGGCTCGGCCGGGGCCGTATCCTTCGCAGGGCATGGCCAGCTCACCGGAGCTCTTCGTCGTCTGCAAGAACTGCAACTCGCAGGTGAGCCCGTACATCACCGAGTGCCCGTACTGCGGCACGCGCCTGCGCAAGCGCGCCCCGAAGATCGAGCGCAAGGGCGAGGAGGCGCAGCCGAAGGAGCCCAAGCGGCGGCGCAAGGTCAAGCCGGCGCTCGGCCCGCTGCGCAGCGGCGAGATCCCGGGCATCCGCGCCGACGAGCTGCGCCGGCCGGTGGTCACGATCGCGATCGTCGCGCTCGGCTGCCTGTGGTGGCTGGCCATCATCCCGCTCGACACCTTCCGGCTCTACTTCGACCCGCTGGGGGAGTGGTGGAACGTCGTCACCGCGCCGTTCGTGCACTACAGCGCGTGGTACCAGTTCGCGGCGCTGGGGACGGTCGGGCTCTTCGGGTGGCTGCTCGAGCGCCGCTACGGGCCGCTGGCCGTCCTCGTGACGTGGATCGTCGGCGCGCACGGCGGCATGGCCGTGGTGAAGCTCCTCGCCGGGGACGACATGACCGCGGTCGGCGCCACCGGCGGCGCGCTGGCGCTGCTGTGCGCCTGGGCCGTCCCGCCGCTCATGGAGCGCCGGCGGACCGGTGACCGCGACGACGACGTCGACCTCCTGGGGCCCGCCGTGCTCTTCGTGCTGCTGGCGCTGATGCCGGTCGCGCGCTACGAGGTCAGCGAGATCGCGACCGGCGTCGGGATCCTGGCCGGCGCGGCGATCGGGCTCGGCCTCAGCCGCGCACGCGGATAGTCCCGGGCTCGCCCGCGACGAGCCGGCCGACGCGGGCGCCGGGGCCGTCCGGGCCCGCCACCAGCAGCCCGCCCGAGGTCATGGCGTCGACGACGAGCCACGCGCGCGGACCGTCGGCGTCGAGCGTCGCGAAGGTCCCGGCCCACTCGCGGTTGCGCCGCGTCCCGCCGGAGACGACGTCCTCGCCCGCCGCGAGCAGCTCGAGCACGCCGTCGATCGCCGGCACCGCGGCCGCGTCGACCTCCGCCGCGCAGCCGCTGGCCAGCGCGAGCTCGTGCAGGTGGCCGAGCAGGCCGAAGCCGGTGACGTCGGTCACGGCGTGCGCGCGGGCTCGCCGCGCCGCCGCGGCGGCGTCCGCGTTCAGCGTCGTCATGACCGCGACGGCCGCCGCCACCAGCTCGTCCGTGGCCAGCCCGCGCTTCGCCGCCGTGCTCACGACGCCGCCCCCGAGCGGCTTCGACAGGAAGAGGTCGTCGCCCGGCACGCCGCCCGCGTTCGTGAGGATCTCGCCGGGGTGGACGGTCCCGGTGACGCTGAGGCCGTACTTCGGCTCGGGGTCGTCGATCGAGTGGCCGCCGACGATCGCCGCCCCCGCGGCCTCGACCGCGTCGTGCCCTCCCCGGAGGATCTCCTTGAGCACGTCGCCGCCCAGCCGCTCGAGCGGGAACGCCACGAGGTTGAGCGCGCTGACCGGCACGCCGCCCATCGCGTAGACGTCGGACAGCGCGTTCGTCGCCGCGATGCGCCCGAAGTCGTACGGGTCGTCGACGATCGGCGTGAAGAAGTCGGCGGTCTGGACGATGGCGAGGTCGTCGCGCAGCCGCACGACGGCGGCGTCGTCGGCGGTGTCGAACCCGACGAGCACGTCGGGGTGCTCGCCGCGCGGCAGCCCCGCGACGATCGCGTGCAGCTCGGCCGCCGGCAGCTTGCAGCCGCAGCCCGCGCCGTGCGAGAGGGAGGTGAGGGGAACGGCCACGCACTTATGATCCCGTTTCCGTGGCCGACCGCCCTTCCTACACGGCCGAAGAGGTCGACGCCGCCGTCGCCGCGCTCGGCGACCCGGAGCGCTTCGCGCACGCGCAGGAGATCGTCACGCACGCGGCGCCCGGGCTCCAGCGGGTCCTGACCGCGGCGCTCGCCGAGGGCGGCTGGTTCGGCTCGGCCCACGAGGCGGAGCTGACGCGCGCGGCGTCGATCGAGGACCCGGCGGAGCGGATCGCCTCCGTCCGGGCGCTCGTCGACGAGGAGGCCGGGCTCGGGATGCTGGTCGGCGTCGCCGTCGGCCTCGAGCTGGCGCACGAGCTGATGCGACAACGAACCGAGGGGAGTTCCTGAAGATGGAGATCACCTATCTGGGCCACGCCTGCTTTCAGATCGAGGACGGCGACACGCGTCTTCTGATCGACCCGTTCCTGACCGGCAACCCGAAGGCGGCCAAGCAGGCCGACGAGGTCGACCCGACGCACATCCTGCTCACGCACGGCCACGCCGACCACATCGGCGACACCGTCGACATCGCCAAGCGCACCGGGGCTCCGGTCGTCGCGATCGTCGAGCTGGCCAGCGAGATCTCGGGGGACCTCGGCGAGGACCACCAGGTCTTCGACCCCAACATCGGCGGCACCGTCAAGTTCGACTGGGGCTGGGTCAAGCTCACGCCGGCGTGGCACACGGCCGTCTCGCCGAAGGGCACGCCGCACATGCCCGCGGGCCTGCTCATCAACATCGGCGGCAAGACGATCTACCACCTCGGCGACACCGCCCTGTTCAGCGACCTCCAGCTCGTCGCGCGGCGCGGCGACAAGGTCGACGTCGCGCTGATGTGCATCGGCGGCCACTACACGATGGATCGCCTCGACGCCATTACCGCGGTCGAGATGGTCCAGCCAAGGGTTGTCATCCCGTGCCACTACGACACCTTTCCCCCCATCGAGACCGACGTGCAGGCGTTCAAGTCCGACGCCGAGGGCCAGACGGACGCCGAGGTCGTCGTCCTCCAGCCGGGGCAGTCGCACTCGACATGACCCACGCGATCGTCCTCATCGAGGCCGAGCGCGACGCGCTGGCCACGCTCGGCGGCGAGCTGGCCGAGATCGAGGGCGTCGGCGCCGCGTACTCGGTGACGGGGGAGTGGGACTTCGTCGCGCTCGTCCACCTGCGCCGCCACGAGGACCTGGCGCGGGTGGTCGCGCACGGGGTCGCGAAGATGCCGGGCGTCGTGCGCACGCAGACGATGGTCGCGTTCGAGGCGTTCTCGCAGCACGACCTCGAGGCGCTGTTCGACGTCGGTTCCTGATCGATCACGGTTTCATGATCGCACTTGACTTTTCCCTGATCGGGCGAAGAGACTCGAACGCATGGGGGAAGCGAGCTCCGGCGCCACGGCGTCGGGCGGCGCACGGCTGTTCTACGACAGCGCGTGCGGCGTCTGCGTCTGGATCATCGCCCTCGTCGCGCGCCGCGCGCCGCGCGGCGCGTTCGTCCTCGCGCCGCTCGACGGCCCGGTCGCCGACGCGGCGCTCGCCGGTCTCGATCGCGAGGCCCGCTACGCGAGCTGGCACGTCGTCGACGAGGCGGGCCGGCTGCACTCCGGCGGCGCGGCGCTGGCGTTCGTCGCCGCGCGGATGCCGGGCGGCCGCGCGGTCGCCGCGCTGCTGCGCGCCACGCCGCGGCTGACCGAGCGCGGATACGTGCTGGCGGCACGTCGCCGGGGCGTCTGGTCGCGCCTCGTCCCCTCGCGCGCCGTGGCGCGCGCCCGCGCCGAGGTGGGTGTCCGATGACCTCCGCGACCGCACCGGCGCCGCGCCTGGCCGGCGGCCGCGAGATGGTCCGGGACGGAGCTCTCGAGGACGCGCGCAGCGCGCTCCCCGTGCTGACGCGCGAGGAGTGGTCGCGACACCGTCGCGCCCTGTGCGCCGCCGGCACGGCCGCGATCATCGCGGACGCCGTCCCCGCCGACGTGCTCGAGGGGTGGACGCCCGAGGCGATCGCCGAGACGTGCGGCGACCTCGAGGTGGTGGCGTTCACCGCACTGCCGCGGCACGGCGTGCCGTACGCCGCCCGCGAGGCCATGGGCGAGCAGCGCCTGGTGCTGCGCGACTTCGTGGCCCACCTGCGCGGCGGCGCGGCGGGGTACCTCACGCAGGCCCCGCTGGCCCGCTTCGGCGCCCTGCTCGATCGCCTTCCCGTCCGCGCGCCGCACGACGAGCACACGTACTCGACGAACCTGTGGCTGGGCGCCGCGACGCGGTCGGGGCTGCACTACGACTCCGCCGACAACCTCTTCGTGCAGCTCTACGGGACGAAGCGCGCGATCCTGTCGCCCTGCCGCGCGGTCCGCCGGCTGCATCCGTTCCCGGACAACCCGTCGAAGAGCAGCGTCGACTTCGAGGACCCCGCGTGGCGCGAGGCCTACCCGCGCACCGCCGGCGCCTCGCTGCTCGAGCTCGACGTCCGCCCGGGCGAGGTCGTCTACATCCCGCGCGGCTGGTGGCACTACTTCGCCGCCGACGAGCCCGCCGTCTCGGTGAACATCTGGTTCGGCCGCACGCTCACGCAGGCCGAGCACCTGCGTCGCCTCGCGTCGGCCGGCACCGCACCCCTGGCGAGGCTCGTCCGCGACGTCGTGGCCGTGGGCGTCCTCGGCCGTCCCTACGAGCAGCGCCCGTACTCGCCGCCCCCGCTCGGCGTCAGCCTGGCCCGGCGGCTGCGGCTTCGTACCCCACCCAGGAAGCAGTGAGGAGGAGCGATGGCCGACCCAGGGCTGCTTGCGGTGCTCGCGGCCGAGAAGAGCATCGAGCTCGAGTGCACCACCCGCGAGGTGCGCCAGGTCGAGCCGAGGGTGCTCGAGCTCGAGATCGACGCGGACGTCCAGGGCGGGCTGTTCCGCGAGGGGACCGTGGTCAGCCTCGCCGCCCCGGCGGGGAGCAAGGTCTTCGCGCAGATCGTCGAGGCCGTCGAGGCGGGCAAGCCCGACGACCTCAGCCACCTGTGGCCGCTGCTCGGCGCGGCGCAGGAGGCGGGGCTGAGCCGGATCCAGGGCAGCGACATCACGGCGCAGGAGCGCTTCGTGGACGTGCTCTACCAGGAGCTGCCGATCGCGAAGAAGGTCACGATGCTGCCGGGCTCGGACGTCTCGGCGGAGATCGCGGTGTGGAACGGGGCGCCGCTGGACACGGCGGCCTTCCGGGCGAAGGAGTACGTGGCCACCGCCGAGGCGGAGGCGCTCGACGTGGCCGTGGTCATGGTGAAGCCGAAGCTCTCCGAGCTGGAGGTGGCGGTCGTCGAGAAGATCCCCGCGGGCGACGCCGACCTCAGCCTCAAGGCCTCGCCCGTTGCGTTCACGCCGGCGGCCGCCGGGGCCGTCACGTGGGTGACGCACCGCGCCGTCGAGCACGTCGCGGGCCACGTCGTCGACAGGGTCACCGACCGCGTCAACGAGTGGGTCGACCACCACATCTTCAACGACCAGGCGCATCAGGGTCAGGAGGGCCAGAACGTCGAGCAGCATCGAGACCAGCAGGCCCACCAGGACCAGCAGGCCCACCAGGACCAGCAGGCCCACCAGCAGCAGCAGGCGATCCAGCAGCAGCAGGCGGGGCAGGACCAGCAGGCCCACCAGCAGCAGCAGGCCCACCAGCAGCAGCAGGCCCATCAGGACCAGCAGGCCCATCAGGACCAGCAGGCCCATCAGGACCAGCAGGCCCAGCAGGACCAGCAGGCCCACCAGGAGCAGCAGGCCCAGCAGCAGCAGCAGGAC
>DASVRH010000213.1:0-2018 GCA_036388715.1 Solirubrobacteraceae bacterium
CGCCTCTCGAGCGACGTCGGTCTTGTCGCGGGTCCTGCCGCCGCGGGCGCGCTCGCCGACGCCGCGGGCGCGCATGTGTTCCCGCACCTCTTCGTCGCCGCGGCGCTCCTCGCCGCCGCCGACCACGACCCCTCCGCGGGCGCCGGCGCCCTCCCCTCCGGAGGCGCTGGGTGGCTCGTGGCGGTGGGCGTGTGGGCGCTGGCCTGCGGGGTGCGGGGCGCGCTGCTGCACCAGCTCGGCGACCTCGACGCCGACCGCCGCATCGGGCTGCGGACGTTCGCCGTCGCCGCCCCGCCGCTGGCGCGGACGGCCGGCGCGCGCGTCGCCTTCCCGGTCGAGCTCGCCGCGTTCGCCGTGCTCGTCGTACTGTCCGGCGCCGTGCTCGTCGCGGTCCTGCTGCCGCTCTACGCGTGGATGGAGATCCGCCGCACCCGCCGCTGGAGCGTCCCGCTCGTCGTGGCCGACCCGCCCCCCTCGCCGGACTTCCGGATCGCCATGCACGAGTTCTACCTCGCGCTCTACCCCGTGGCCTTCCTCGTCTCATCAGCGATCGAGCACCCGCAGGACGTGCTGGTGCTCGCCGTCCACGTGCTGCTGTTCCCGCTCACGCTGGCGCGCGTCGCCAAGGACGCGTTCAACGAGCTGCGCTATCCGTCGCCGCTGCGGGCCGCTCGTTGAGGTACTCGGCCGCGTAGGGCCCGTAGTGCGGCCGCGTCGCCAGCCCGGCGGCGCGGCCGCGCAGCGCGTCGAGCACGCCGTCGGGCAGCCGCACCCCGGGATCGCGCATGCCCGGGAGCGCCCGGTCGAGCAGCTCGAGCGGACGCCGCAGCCGGTCCTCGCGCACGACGCGCAGCCACGCCGGCCGCACCCGGCCGGGCAGCCGCGCCGCGCGCCGGTTGAGCCGCCGGTACCAGTACAGCCCGGCCGGCGAGAGCGCGACGTTGCGCGCCGGCACCGGCCCGGGGCCGGGGTCGATCCCCAGCCGCTCGGTCAGCGCGGCGGTGAACGCGGCCGCGTCGTCGCGCAGCAGCTCGTAGGGCAGGACGATGACGTTCTCCGCCCCGAACGTCTCCTCGTAGAGCGCGATCACCGCGTCGTACTCGAGGTAGCCGGAGGGGTCGCGGCCGCGCGGCGCGAGCATCTCCGCGATCGCGAGGTGCCCGCCCTCCTTCACGTACTGCGAGTAGCCGGAGAGGATCGTGCCCTCGAAGCCGCGCGTGACGATGAGGATCGTCGCGTCGCCGAACAGGTCGCGCAGCGTGCGGCACACGCGCGCGCGGCTCTCGGGCAGCGGCACCTCGCGACCGACCTCGCCCGCGGGGCGCACGCTGGGGTCGTCGGAGACGCGCGGCACCGACAGGCTCTCCGAGCTCGTGACGTACCACCGTGGCTCCGGCGCGTCCGACGCCGCGCGCGCGGCGATGCCGAACGCGTCGTAGTGGCCGGCGATCGCGTTCGGCCGGTGCTGGAGCTGCGGGTGCGCGTCGAACCACGCGCTCAGCGCTGTCGAGCCCGCCTTCGGGAAGCCGACGTGGATCAGGTGGCGCGGCATCGCGACAGCGCCTCCAGGCAGAAGCCGGTGGTCAGCTCGGCCGAGCCCCAGCGCGGCAGGTCCTCGCGCGGGCCGGCGTAGTAGAAGGGCGCGGCGGGCCACGAGCCGTCCTCGCCCTGCGCCGCCTCGAGGTACGCGCACGCAGCCCTCGGCGTCTCCGCCCCCCAGTCGCTCAGCGCGCACACGGCCAGCGCCGTGTCGAGGGGGCCGGCGCCGATGCGGCCGTCGTCGCGCGCCCCCGCGAGGGTCCGCGCGCACGACTCGTCGCGGATCGCGTCGAGCCCGCGCACGCCCGCGGCCGCCGCGCGCGCCACCGCCCACTGGAACGTGAACGGCCCCCGGTACCACTTGTCGCACGCGTGCTCGGTCCCGCGCCGGAAGACGTCCACGAGGTGGGCGACGACGGGCGGCGCGTACGGGCCGTCGCCGAGGTGGGCGAGCACGTTGGCGTTGACGATCGCGTCCT
>DASVRH010000214.1:0-5058 GCA_036388715.1 Solirubrobacteraceae bacterium
TCCGCTTCGACCGCCTCTGTCCGCGCCGTCACCGCGCGTACGCGCGCGGCTTGCTCGCGTCGGTCGTGGCGCCGCAGCGCTGGGGCATCCCGCGCGCGGCCAGGCGTCATCGGCTGAAGGTGTTCGTTAAGGGCGGCTGGCGGCGGGGGATCGTCAACCAGGGCGCGCTGCTCGAGACCGGCGACGGCCGGCGGCTGTCGATCGTCGTCCTGACGTCGCAGCTCGACTTCCGCCGGGGAACGCACGTCGTCGAGGCCGTCGCCCGGCGGTTGCTGCGCGCGAGGCGCGGGTAGCGCCTCCGCGATGGTCGAAAGCATCGACGAGACCCCGACGCAAGCCGTCGACTACGCCGCGATCAACGCGGCATGGGGCGCGCTGCTCGTCGGCGTGCTCGCCGGCTCGCGCAGCGACGCGCCGCCGGTGCACGAGCTGCCCGTCCACGCGCTCGCCACGTTCGCGTTGAGCAAGGCGCTGGCGAAGGAGAAGGTCGGCAGCTGGGCGCGCGCGCCGGTGGTGGACGAGAGCGACGGCACGCCGAAGGGCAGCCGGCTGCGCTACGCCGCCGGCGAGCTCATCACGTGCACGCGCTGCCTCGGCACCTGGAGCGCGCTCGGCCTCGTCGGCCTGCGCGTCATGCGCCCGCGCGAGGGGCGCATCGTCGCCAGCGTGCTCGCCACCGCCGGCATGAACGACTGGCTCCAGGCCGCGTTCTCGGCCGTGACGTCGAAGGCCAACGTCGAGAAGAAGCTCGCCAACGCGCCGCTCGAGGACTGGCCGACGGCCGAGCGCTTCTCGCGCTAGACCAGCCGCACCGCGCGCCGCTCGCGCTTGCCCTTCCGAAGCACGACTTCATCCCCCCTGGCCGGGGGCGGAGAGTCTTCGGTGAGGCGCTCGTCGTCGGCGTAGAGGCCTCCGCCGCTGACGAGGCGCCGCGCCTCCGACAGCGAGGAGACCAGGCCGGCGGCGAGGAAGACATGCGGCCAGCTCGCGAGCGCGTCGCCGCCGACCTCGACGGCCTCCGCGTCGCCCTCGCCGGCGAACAGCGCGCGGGTCTGCTCCTCGGCGGCGCGCAGCCCCTCCTCCCCGTGCAGCATCTTCGTCAGGTGCTCGGCGAGCGCGCGCTGGGCCTCGCGCGTCTCGGGCGGCGCCGCCTCCAGCCGCTCGATCTCCTCACGGTCGAACAGCGTGAGGCGCCGCAGCAGCATGCCGACCTGGTCGTCGGCGGTGTTGAGGAAGAACTGGAAGAACTGGAAGGGCGAGGTCCGCTCGGGATCGAGCCAGATCGCGCCTTCCTCGCTCTTGCCGAACTTCTGCCCGTCGGCGCGCAGCAGGAGCGGCGTGGTCAGGCCGTGGACGCGCTCCGTGCGCGTGCGCCGGATGAGCTCGATCCCGGCGGTGATGTTGCCCCACTGGTCGCTGCCGCCCATCTGCAGCCGGCAGCCCTCGCGGTCGAAGAGCTGCTGGTAGTCGTAGGACTGCAGCAGCATGTAGGCGAACTCGGTGAAGGTCATCCCCTCGCCGTGCACGCGTGTCTTCACCGACTCCTTGGCGAGCATGTAGCCCATCGGGAAGTGCTTGCCGACGTCGCGCAGCAGCTCGATCGCGCTCAGCGGCTCGAGCCACTCGCGGTTGTTGAGGAACAGCGTGTCGTCGGGCAGCAGGCGGCGCATCTGCCCCTCGATCCGCTGCGCCCACTCCGCCACCGTCGACTCGGCCTGCAGCGCCCGCTCCGCGCTCTTGCCGCTCGGGTCGCCGATCAGCCCGGTCCCGCCGCCGGCCAGCGCGATGACGCGGTGGCCGCGCAGCTGGAAGCGCCGCATGGTGATGACCTGCTGGAGGTTGCCGGCGTGCAGCGACGGCGCGGTCGGGTCGTAGCCGACGTAGAGCGTGAGCGGGCCGGCGTCGAGCGCCTCGCCGAGGCCCTCGGTGGAGTCCTGGACGAGGCCGCGCCAGACGAGCTCGTCGAAGAGCCTCAAAGCGGCTGCCGGATCACCGGCCGCTTCGCCGCGCCCGCCTCGTCGAGCCGCCGCACGGGCGTGTCGTACGGAGCGTTCTTCGCGATCTCCGGGTCTTCCTTTGCCTCCCGCAGGATGTCCCGGACGATCTCGGCGAAGTTGTCGAGCGTCTCCTTGGTCTCCGTCTCGGTCGGCTCGATCAGCAGCGCCTCGTCGACCAGCAGCGGGAAGTACACCGTCGGCGGGTGGAAGCCGTGGTCGAGCAGCCGCTTGGCGAGGTCGAGCGTCTTGATCTGGAGCTCGCGCTTCATCGGCGCGCCCGAGAGGCAGAACTCGTGCATGCACAGCTCGCCGAACGCGAGCGGGAGGAGATCGCCGCAGGACTCGCGCAGCCGCGCCAGCAGGTAGTTCGCGTTGAGCACCGCGGTCTCCGACGCGTCCTTCAGCCCCTCGGCCCCGAGCGAGCGGATGTACGCGTAGGAGCGCACGAACGTGCCGAAGTTGCCCTGGAAGCCGCGCAGGCGTCCGATCGACTTCGGCGCGTCGGTCTCGAGCGCGAACGACGGGCCGGCGCCGTTGCCGCTCTCCTCGCGCACGACCCGCGGAACCATGAGGTACGGCTCGATCCGGTCGCTGACCGCGATCGGCCCGCTGCCCGGCCCGCCGCCGCCGTGCGGCTGCGTGAACGTCTTGTGCAGGTTGAAGTGGACGATGTCGAAGCCCATGTCGCCGGGCCGCGTGCGCCCCATCACCGCGTTCAGGTTCGCGCCGTCGTAGTAGAGGATCGCGCCGACGTCGTGGACGATCTTGGCGATCTCCTCGATGTTGGGGTCGAAGAGCCCGAGCGTGTTCGGGTTCGTCAGCATCAGCAGCGCGACGTCCTCGTCGGCCTTCGCGCGCAGGTCGTCGAGGTCGACGCCGCCGTCGGGGTTCGTCCCGACCTTCACGACCTCGAGCCCGGCCATCGTCACCGTCGCCGGGTTCGTGCCGTGCGCGGTGTCCGGCGTGAGCACCTTGTGGCGGGTCTGGCGGCGGTCCTCGTGGTAGGCGCGCGTGAGCAGGACGCCGGCCAGCTCGCCGTGCGACCCGGCGCTCGGCTGCAGCGAGACGTGCGGCAGGCCGGACACCTCCGACAGCGCGCGCTCGAGGTTCCACATCAGCTCGAGCGCGCCCTGCGCGCGCTCGGGGTCCTGGAGCGGGTGCAGCCGCGCGAAGCCCGGGAGCGCGGCGACGCGCTCGTGCAGGCGCGGGTTGTGCTTCATCGTGCACGAGCCGAGCGGATAGAAGCCCGAGTCGAGGTCGAAGTTGCGCTTCGACAGGTTCACGTAGTGGCGGACGATCTCGGGCTCGGAGACCTCGGGCAGCCGCGGCGCCTCGGCGCGGCGGAAGCGGTCGGGCAGCAGGCCGTCCTGCTCGGGCACGTCGAGCTTCGGGCAGACGAACGCCCGGCGGCCCTCGCGGCCCTTCTCGAAGATCGTGAGCGTCTCGGTCACGCGCCCACCTCGACCTTCGCGCCGGAGCGCTCGGCGGCGACCGCGGCCCCGAGCACGTCGGCCAGCCGGTCGATGTCCGCGCGCGAGCGGCGCTCGGTGAGCGCGACGAGCAGCCCGTCGTCGCCGAGCGCGAGGCCGGGGTTGATCCCCTGCGCCTGGCAGCGCGCGACGACGCTCTCGACGGGCGCGTCGAGCTTCACGGCGAACTCGCGGACCACCGGCTGCGTGTGGAGCGGCTCGACGCCGTCGAGCGCGCCCAGCTTCTCGCGCGCGTAGGCGGTGCGCTGGAGCAGCAGCTCGCCGAGCTCGACGATCCCGCGCCGCCCCAGCCACGACAGGTACACGACGCCGCCGAGCGCGTTGAGCGCCTGCGCGGTGCAGATGTTCGAGGTCGCCTTCTCGCGGCGGATGTGCTGCTCGCGCGTCTGGAGCGTGAGGACGAAGCCGCGCTTGCCGTCGACGTCGCGCGTCTCGCCCGCGATGCGCCCGGGCATCCGGCGCAGGTAGGCCTCGGTGGCGGCGAAGAACCCGAACGACGGCCCGCCGTAGTCGAGGCGGTTGCCGAGCTGCTGGCCCTCGCCGACGGCGACGTCCACGCCGCACTCGCCCGGCGGCTTGAGGATCCCCAGCGTCAGCGGGTCGACCTGCGCCACGCAGACCGCCGGCGACTCCTTCGCCGCGGCGGTGAGCGCCTCGACGTCCTCGACGGCGCCCAGGAAGTTCGGCTGCTGGACGAAGACGGCGCTCGTCTCCATGTCGATGGCGGCCGCCCACGCCTCGGTGTCCGTGACGCCGTCCTTGAGCGGGACCTCGACGACCTGCATGTCGTAGCCCTTGGCCATCGTGCGCAGCGTCTCGCGGCTGTGCGGGTGTACGCCGGCGCTGACCACGAACCGCGTCTTCCTGTTGGCGAGCTTGGCGAGGTAGCCGGCGGCGGCCAGGGCGCTCGGGCCCTCGTAGACCGACGCGTTGGAGACCGGCAGGGCCGTCAGCTCGCTGATCGCCGTCTGGTACTCGAACATGACCTGCAGCCCGCCCTGGGAGATCTCCGGCTGGTAGGGCGTGTACGGGGTCAGGAACTCCGAGCGCTCCATCAGCATGTCGACGATCGCCGGGACGTACGTGTCGTACATGCCGGCGCCGAGGAACGTGACCTCGTCCTCTGTCGACGTGTTCCGCGCCGCCAGGTCGCGCAGGTGCGCGAAGACCTCGTGCTCGGGCAGCCCGGCCGGGAGATCCAGCGGGCGCCCGAGGCGGACGCCCGCGGGGACCTGGCGGTCGAAGAGCTCGTCGATCGAGCCCACGCCGATCGTCGCGAGCATCTCGCGCAGGTCTTCGGGGGTGACGGCGGTGTAGTCGCTCATTCCAAGGTGTCTACGTACGAGGCCTTGTCGAGGAGCGAGTCCTTCTCGGCCGGGTCCGACAGCTTGACCTTCACGAGCCAGCCGTCGCCGTACGGGTCGTCGTTGATCTTCTCGGGGTCGTCGCCCAGCGCGGTGTTGACCTCGACGATCTCGCCGGAGAGCGGGGCGATGACGTCCGAGACGGCCTTGACGGACTCGACCTCAGCGTAGGAGTCGCCCGCCGAGATGGTCGAGCCCACCTCCGGC
>DASVRH010000215.1:0-8102 GCA_036388715.1 Solirubrobacteraceae bacterium
ATCGGTCGCTCCCCGCGGCCTCGGGCACCAGCATGAGCCGGTCGGCGAGGACGGGCTGGGCGAGGGCCTGGACGTCGTCGGGCAGCGCGTGGTCGCGCCCCTGCAGCAGCGCGCGGGCCTTGGCCGCCCGCAGCAGCATGAGCCCGGCGCGCGGCGACGCCCCGAGCTCGAGCCGCGGATCGTCGCGCGTGTGCTGCAGCAGCGCCACGACGTAGGACCGCAGCGCCGCGGAGGCGCGGACGCGGTCGGCGGCGTCCTGGGCGACGAGGATGTCGGCCGCGCTCGCGACGGGCTCGAGGGTGCCGGCGCGGTCGCCCGTCGCGTGCGTCTCGAGCATCTCGGCCTCCCCGCGGGCGCTCGGGTAGCCCAGCGACAGGCGCATCATGAAGCGGTCGACCTGCGCCTCGGGCAGCGGGTAGGTGCCTTCGTACTCGACCGGGTTCTGCGTGGCGAGCACGATGAACGGCCGCGCCAGCTCGTGCGTGTGGACGTCGACGGTGACCCGCCGCTCCTGCATGCACTCGAGCAGCCCCGACTGCGTCTTCGGCGAGGCGCGGTTGACCTCGTCGACGATCACGACGTTGGCGAAGATCGGGCCGGGGCGGAACTCGAAGCGGTCCTCGCGCTGGTTGAAGACGTTCGTGCCGACCACGTCGGCGGGCAGCAGGTCGGCCGTGCACTGGATGCGCGCGAAGGCGAGGTCCATCGAGCGGGCGAGCGCGCGGGCCAGCGTCGTCTTGCCGACGCCCGGCAGGTCCTCGATCAGGACGTGCCCCTCCGCCACGAGGGCCACGAGGGCGTGGTCGAGGACCTCGTCGCCGACTTCGACGCCGCGCTTGACGTTCGCGCGGATGCGCTGCGCGACCGCCGAGGAGGCCTCGACCTCGTCGGGCTGGACGCGCCGGTCCTCTGGGACGTCGATGCTCACGGCTTCATCACCGCCCCGGCGCGCAGGCGCACGACGGCGTCGAGGATCGCGCGGGCGATCTCGGGCTTCGGCGCTCGTGCGACGGGGGTCTCACCGTCGGCCGTCACGATCGTCACCTCGTTGGCGGCGGCGTCGAAGCCGATGTCCGGGCGGGAGATGTCGTTGACCACGACGGCGTCGAGCCCCTTGCGCCGCAGCTTCTCGCGGCCGTACTCGACCGCGCCGTCGCCGTGCTCGGCGGCGAAGCCCACGAGCGTCTGGCCGGGGCGGCGCTCGGCGGCGAGGGTGCTGACGATGTCGGGTGTGCGCGCGAGCGCGACGGTCATCTCGTCCTGGCCTTCGGTCTTCTTGAGCTTTCCATCGTGGACGTCGGCGACGCGGAAGTCGACCACGGCCGCCGCCATGAGCAGTACGTCGCTGGAGGCGAAATGGGTTCGCGCGGCCGCGAGCATCTCGTCGGCGGTGCGGACGTCGACGTAGGCGACCCTGGGGTCGCGCGGCAGCTCGGACACGTTCGCGGCGACCACGGTGACCTCGGCGCCGAGGCCCGCCGCGACCTCGGCCAGGGCAAAGCCCATCCGCCCGCTCGAGCGGTTGCCGATGTAGCGGACGCTGTCGATCGGCTCCCGCGTGCCCCCGGCGGTGACGAGGACGGTGAGGCCGTCGAGGGGGCGCGGGCCGTCCGACGGCAGGAGCCTCTCGATCGCGGCGAGCAGCTCGGGCGGCTCGGCGAGGCGCCCGGCGCCGTACTCGCCCTTCGAGGCCAGCTCGCCCGTCCCCGGCTCGACGATCGCCACCCCGCGGGCGCGCAGGGTGTCGAGGTTCGCGCGCGTGGCGGCGTGGTCCCACATGTGGTTGTTCATCGCGGGCGCGACGACCACGGGGCAGGTGGCCGCCAGCGCGGCGTTCGTGAGGAGGTTGTCGGCCAGGCCGTGGGCGAGCTTGGCGATCGTGTTGGCGCTCGCGGGGGCGATCGCGTAGACGTCGGCGTTGGCGACCAGCTCGAGGTGGCTGAGCGGGTCGTGCGACGGCGGCGGGTCGCCGGGGAACGCGCCGCGGGCCGGGTCGGGCTCGAACTCGTCGAGCAGCACAGGCGCGCCGGTCAGCGCGGCGAACGACGCGCGGCCGACGAAGCGCTCGCTCGTCGGCGTCTGGACGACGCGGACGGCGTGGCCGGCCTTCGTCGCGAGGCGCACCAGCTCGAGCGCCTTGTAGGCGGCGATCCCCCCGCTGACCCCCAGCAGGATGCGCGCCATGTGAGGCCTACCGGTACTGGTACTTGATCTTGCCCGCGGCGACTTCCTCGAGCGCGATCGTCAGGTAGTTCTTGGAGGCGGTCTCGACCATCGGCGGCGGGAACTCGTCGAACGTCCCCTCGCCGAGGTTGTGGTAGTAGCTGTTGATCTGCCGCGCGCGCTTGGCGGCGACGAGCACGGACGCGTAATTTGAGTCGACGTGCTCGAGGAGCTTGTCGAGGCGCGGGGAGATCATGCGTCTGAGTGTAGAGCGCCGCGGACGATCGCCTCGAGCCTGTCCACCGCGTCCTCGAGCCGGTCGTTCACGACGACCTCGCCGAACTCGTCCTGCGCCGCGAGCTCGCCGCGCGCCGTGCTCAGGCGCGCCTCGACGTCCTCGGGCGAATCGGTGCCCCGCCCCAACAGGCGCGTGCGCAGGACGTCCGCGCTCGGCGGGGCGATGAAGATCTGCAGCGCCTCGGGCATGGTCCGCCTGATCTGGCGCGCGCCTTGGACCTCGATCTCGAGCACGACGGGATGGCCGGCGCCGATGCGGCGCTCGAGCTCCGAGCGCAGCGTGCCGTAGCGCCGGCCGGAGTACTTCGCGTGCTCGACGAAGGCGCCCTCGGCCACGCGCCGCTCGAACTCCTCGTCGGTGAGGAACCAGTAGTCCTCGCCCTGCGTCTCCCCCGGCCGCGGTCGCCGCGTCGTCGCCGACACGGCCAGCTCGAGCTCGGGCATGCGGTCGCGCAGGGTGCGGATGAGCGTGCCCTTGCCGACCCCGCTCGGGCCGGTGATCACGAAGACCTGTGGCAACTAGCGCCGAAGCAGCGAGACCAGCTCGTTGCGCTGGCGCTCGGAGAGGCCGCCGATGGTCTTGCTCGGCGAGATCCGGCAGGTGACGAGGATCTTGTTCACCTTCACCCGGCCGTACTTCGGCACGGCCAAGAGCATGTCGAAGACCTTGGCCGTCTCGAGGTATTCCGGGGGATTCTTCAGCAGGTCCTGGATGGACACGCGGCCCGCCTTCAGGTCCCTCTTCAGCTGCGCGCGACGCGTGCGGATCTGGTTCGCGCGCTGGAGGGCGTCCATGCGCTGGACGAGGGATCGCTCGGGGGCCGCCGAGTGCTTCGTGGGCGAGTTCGTAGCCGGCGGCATGGGCGGCGACTATACCTCCCGAGAGGCCGCCTGCAAGGCCACCTGGGCGAATTCGGCTCAAGCTTCACTTGAGGTGTAGACGCGTGCAGGGTGGTCGACCCTCTAATGGCCGATTTGCAGGCCTTTTATTGGAGCGTGGTGGAGCGGCCCACGGCGTCCTGGACGCGGGCGTATCCACGATTCCGGGCCTCGGCGGCAAGACCGCGCGCGATCCTGGCGGGGGCTGCCGGACCCCCGTAGACGAAGCCTGTGTAGAGCTGTACGAGCGTTGCGCCGGCCTCTATGCGGGCCCACGCTCCGGTCGCGTCCTCGATCCCTCCGGCGGCTACGAGGACGAGCCGGTCGCCGACTCTAGCGCGAAGTCGGCGCAGGATGTGCAGTGACCTCTCGGCGAGTGGATTTCCCGACACCCCGCCCGGCCCGATCGCCTCGATCCGCGCCGGCGCCGACGCCAGGTTCTCGCGGCTGATCGTCGTGTTCGTGGCGATGATCCCATCGAGCCGGAGGTCGAGCGCGAGGTCGGCGACGGCGTCGACGTCCTCGTCGGCGAGGTCGGGGGCGATCTTCAGGAGCAGCGGCTTGGCGCCGACGGCGCCGCGGACCGCCTCGAGCAGCGGCCGGAGCCGCTCGACGGCCTGGAGGTCGCGCAGGCCGGGCGTGTTGGGCGAGCTGACGTTGACGACGAGGTAGTCGGCGGCGGGCGCGAGCGCCGTGGCCGCCGCGACGTAGTCGTCGATCGCGCCGTCCTCCGGCGTCGTCTTGTTGCGCCCGACGTTGGCGCCGACCACCACCCCGGCGTGGGTCTTGGCGAGGCGCTTCGCCGCCGCCTCCATGCCCCGGTTGTTGAAGCCGAGGCGGTTGACCAGCGCGCGGTCCTTCTTCAGCCGGAAGAGCCGCGGCTTCGGGTTTCCCGGCTGCGGGCGCGGCGTGACCGTCCCGATCTCGACGAACCCGAACCCGAGCGCGCCGAGCTGGCGGAAGCCGGCGGCGTCCTTGTCGAAGCCGGCCGCGAGCCCGACCGGGGTCGGAAAGGAGAGGCCGAGCGCGTCGACGCGCAGCGCCGGGTCGCGCGGCGCCGCGAGACGGCGGACGAGGGCGCGCAACGGCGCCGGGGCGAGCGCGACGCGCAGGGCGGCGAAGGTGAGCCGGTGCGCCGTCTCCGCCGGGAGGAGGAAGAGCAGCCCGCGGACGAGGCGGTACACGCGTCAGACGGGCGCGGCGCGCGAGACCTCGGGCGCCACCTCGGGCGGAGGGTCCTCCGTGGGGTCCTCCTCCACGTGCAGCTCCTGGAGCGAGAGCACCTCGGCGGCGCCGGCCAGGCGGGCGCGGGTGATCGCCCGCGCCGCCGCGACGCCGCCGCTGATCGTCGTGATGCAGGGGACCCCGGCGGCGGTCGCCGCGCGCCGGATCTCCCAGCCGTCGGAGCGCGCGCCGGAGCCGGTGGGCGTGTTCACGACGAGGTCGACCTTGCTCTGCTCGATCCAGTCGACGACGTTCGGGTGGCCCTCGCCGATCTTGTAGATCGCCTCGCACGGGACGCCCATGGAGCGGATGGCCTGGGCCGTGCCGCTGGTCGCGACGATCGTGAAGCCGAGGTCGTGCAGCGGGCCGGCGATCGCGTGGACGGCGGCCTTGTCGGAGTCGGTGACCGTCACGAACACCGTGCCCTCGAGCGGCAGCGCCGCGCCGGCGGCGGCCTGGGCCTTGGCGAAGGCGGTCGGGAAGTCGCGGGCGATGCCCATGACCTCGCCGGTCGAGCGCATCTCGGGCCCGAGGATGGCGTCGACGTTCGAGAAGCGGTCGAAGGGCATGACCGCCTCCTTGACCGAGACGTGGTCGAGCTCGCGGCCCAGCCCCACCTCGGGCGGCAGGCCGAGGTCGGCGATCCTCTCCCCCAGCATCAGGCGGCACGCCATCTTGGCGAGCGGGACGCCGACCGCCTTGGAGACGAAGGGCACGGTCCGCGACGCGCGCGGGTTGGCCTCGATCACGAAGAGGCGCCCGCCGGAGATCGCGTACTGCACGTTGATGAGGCCGACGACGCCGAGGCCCAGCGCGATGCCCTCCGTCTGCTCGCGCAGCGCGCGCAGCATCTCGCCGCCCAGCGAGTGCGGCGGCAGCACCGAGGCGCTGTCGCCCGAGTGGACGCCGGCCTCCTCGACGTGCTGCATGATCCCGCCGACCCAGACCTCCTCGCCGTCGCACAGCGCGTCGACGTCGACCTCGATCGCGTTCTCCAGGAAGCGGTCGAGGAAGATGGCCTTCCCGTCGCCGTTCGACCCGGCCTCGCGGCGCAAGTAGTCGGCCAGGTCGTCGCGGGAGTAGACGATCTCCATCGCCCGGCCGCCGAGCACGTAGGACGGGCGCACGAGCAGCGGGTAGCCGACCTCGTCGCCGCGGTCGAGCGCCTGCTCGACGGAGTGGGCGGTCGCGTAGGGCGGCGCGTCGTAGCCGAGTCGGTCGAGCAGGTCGCCGAAGCGCCCGCGCTCCTCGGCCAGGTCGATCGCGTCGACGCTCGTGCCGAGGATCGGGAAGCCCGCCTCCTCCAGCCCGTGCGCGAGCTTGAGCGGGGTCTGGCCGCCGAACTGCACGACGACGCCCTTGGGCTGCTCGCGCTCGCAGACCGCGATCACGTCCTCGAGCGTCAGCGGCTCGAAGTACAGACGGTCCGACGTGTCGTAGTCGGTCGAGACCGTCTCGGGGTTGCAGTTGACCATCACCGCGTCGCGGCCGGAGGCGCGGACCGTCATCGCCGCGTGCACGCAGCAGTAGTCGAACTCGATCCCCTGCCCGATCCGGTTCGGGCCCGAGCCGAGGATCACCACGCTCTCGCGGTCGCCGCGCTCGATCTCGTCGGCGCGGCGGCGCTCCCAGCCGGAGTAGTAGTACGGCGTGCGCGCCTCGAACTCGGCGGCGCAGGTGTCGACCGCCTTGTACGAGCGCTCGCCGGCGAACGGCGCCTCGGGGTCGCGCGCGAGCTCCTCGAACTCCGAGAGGAACCACGGGTCGATCTTCGTCCTCGCGCGGATCTCCTCCGTCGAGGCGCCGCGGCGCAGCGCCTCGAGCAGGACGTCGTAGCGGTCCGAGGACGGCCGCTCGAGCCGGTCGAGCAGCGACTCGAGGTCGCCGTCGAGGTCCGGCGTCGCGTCGAGCTCGCGCGAGCGCATCGCCTTGCCGAAGGCCTGCTGGAACGTCCTCCCGATCGCCATCGCCTCGCCGACCGACTTCATGTGGGTCGAGAGGACGGCGTCGACGCCCTGGAACTTCTCGAACGCGAACCGCGGCCACTTCACGACCACGTAGTCGATCGTCGGCTCGAAGGCCGCGGGGGTCGCGGCCGTGATGTCGTTGTCGATCTCCTCCAGCGCGTAGCCGACCGCCAGGCGCGCGGCGATCTTCGCGATCGGGAAGCCCGTCGCCTTCGACGCCAGCGCGCTCGAGCGCGACACGCGCGGGTTCATCTCGATGACGAGGATCTCCTCGGTCGCCGGGTTGACGGCGAACTGCACGTTCGAGCCGCCCGTCTCGACGCCCACCGCCCGGATGACCTGGAAGGCCTGGTCGCGCAGCTGCTGGTAGAGCCGGTCGGTGAGCGTCTGCTGCGGCGCGACGGTCACGGAGTCGCCGGTGTGGACGCCCATCGGGTCGACGTTCTCGATCGAGCAGATGACGACGCAGTTGTCGTTGCGGTCGCGCATGACCTCGAGCTCGAACTCGCCCCACCCGATGACCGACTGGTCGAGCAGGACCTGGCCGATCGGCGACGCGTCGAGGCCGCGCGCGACGATCGTGCGGAACTCCTCGGGCGTGCGGGCGATGCCGCCGCCGCGCCCGCCGAGCGTGAACGCCGGCCGGATGATCGTCGGCAGCCCGATGTCCTCGGCGGCGGCCTCGGCCTCCTCCAGCGTGTGCGCGATGGCGCTGCGCGGCATCCGCAGCCCCGCCGCCTCCATCGTCTGGCGGAACAGGTCGCGGTCCTCCGCGCGGCCGATCGCGTCGTAGTTCGCGCCGATCAGCTCGACGCCGAACTTCTCGAGCGTGCCGTCCTCGTGCAGGGTGCGCGCGAGGTTGAGCGCGGTCTGGCCGCCGAGCGTCGGCAGCAGCGCGTCCGGGCGCTCCTTCTCGATGACCTGCGCCACCGGCCCCGGCAGCAGGGGCTCGACGTACGTCGCGTCGGCGAACTCCGGGTCGGTCATGATCGTCGCCGGGTTCGAGTTGACGAGGACGACCTCGTAGCCCTCGTCCTTGAGGACCTTGCAGGCCTGGACGCCGGAGTAGTCGAACTCGGCGGCCTGCCCGATGACGATCGGGCCCGAGCCGAGGATGAGGATGCGCTGGATGTCGTCGCGGCGCGGCATCAGGCGATGGCCCCCGCGCCGGCCGCCTCGCCGCGCAGCGAGGCGACGAACTCGTCGAAGAGGTGGATGGCGTCGTTCGGGCCGGGGCCCGCCTCCGGGTGGTACTGGATCGTGCCGGCGGGGACGTCGAGGAGCGTCAGCCCCTCGACGGTGCGGTCGTAGAGGTTCACGCGGCTGAGCTGGGCGGCGCCGAAGTCGGTCTCCCACCGGACGGGCTCGTCGACGCCGATCTGGCGCGCGCCATTCGGCCCGACGACCGCGAAGCCGTGGTTCTGCGACGTGATCTCGATGCGACCGGTCTCCACGTCCTTGACGGGGTGGTTTCCGCCGCGGTGGCCGAACGGCAGCTTGAAGGTCTCGAGCCCGACCGCGCGGCTCAGCAGCTGGTGGCCCAGGCAGATCCCCCACACCGGCTTGGACGGC
>DASVRH010000216.1:0-11453 GCA_036388715.1 Solirubrobacteraceae bacterium
TCATGGACGAGCCGCTCTCCAACCTCGACGCGAAGCTGCGCGTCCAGGTGCGCGCGGAGATCGCCGAGCTGCAGGCCGACCTCGGGGTCACCACGCTCTACGTCACGCACGACCAGACCGAGGCCATGACGATGGGCGACCGCGTCGCCGTCATGCGCAAGGGCGAGCTCCAGCAGGTCGCGCCGCCGCAGGAGCTCTACGACCGCCCGGTCAACCTCTTCGTCGCCGGGTTCATCGGCAGCCCGGCGATGAACCTGCTCGCCGCGCAGCTCGAGCGCGACGGCGACGGCCTCGTCGCGAACCTCGGCGCGCAGCGGATCCCCCTCGGCTCGGAGGCGACGGCGGAGCACCCGGAGCTGCGCGCGTACGAGGGCCGCGAGATCATCGTCGGGATCCGTCCCGAGGATCTCGAGGACCGCCGGCTCGCCGACCACCCGGACGCCGAGCGCTGTCACCTCGACGGCCAGGTGGTCCTGCGCGAGGCGCTCGGCTCGGAGATCATCGTGCACTTCCGGACGGACGCGCGCGAGGCGGTCACCGAGGACGTCCGCGAGCTCGCGGCGGACGCAGGGGACGAGCGCAAGCTCGCGCGCGGCGACGCCGACGGCGACGGCGGGGCGAAGATCGTGGGCCGGTTCAGCCCGCGCTCGGAGGTCCGCACCGGCGACAGCATCGAGGTCGCGGTCGACACCCGCGGCCTGCACTTCTTCGATCCCGAGACCGGTCGCGGGATCTACGACCAGACGTCAACCATGGAGGCGCGATGACGGACCTTCGCAGGATCGCGGCCGTACTGGCCGCACTGATGCTCGCCCTCGGCGCCGCGGCATGCGGCGGCGACGACGACGACGACAGCGGCGGCGACAGCAACCAGACGTCCACCACCGAGGACACCGCCAAGGACGTCAAGGGCACCGTCCGCACGGCGGCGATCTGGAGCGGGCCGGAGCAGGAGGCGTTCCGCGCCGTGCTCGACGGCTTCGAGAAGCAGTACCCGGGCGTCACCGCCAAGTACAACTCCGGCGGCGACCAGCTCCCGACGATCCTCTCCACCGCGGTCGAGGGCGGCAACCCGCCCGACGTCGCGATCGTCGGCCAGCCCGGCCTCGTCAAGCAGTTCCAGGCCAAGGGCGCGCTGAAGCCGATCGAGTTCATCAAGGACACGGTCGAGCAGGACTTCGGCGAGGACTGGGTCAAGGTCGGCACCGTCGACGGCCAGCTCTACGGCCTGCTGTTCAAGGCGGCGAACAAGTCGACGGTCTGGTTCAACACCCAGTCGTTCGAGGACGCCGGCATCGAGCCGCCCGAGGACTGGCAGGGCTTCCTCGACAACGCCAAGACGCTGACGCAGGCGGGCACGCCCGCGTACTCGCTGGGCGCCGCCGACGGATGGACGCTCACCGACCTCTTCGAGAACATCTACCTGCGCACGGCGGGGCCGGAGAAGTACGACCAGCTCGCCGAGCACGAGATCCCGTGGACCGACGAGTCGGTGACGACCGCGCTCGAGGAGATGAAGAAGGTCACGGGCGACAAGCAGAACATCGCCGGCGGGATCAAGGGCGCGCTGCAGACCGAGTTCCCGAACTCGGTCTCCCAGGCGTTCAGCGACCCGCCGAAGGCCGCCCAGGTCATCGAGGGTGACTTCGTCGCCGGCGTGATCACCGCGGAGACGAAGGCGAAGCCCGAGCAGGACTTCGACGTGTATCCGTTCCCGACCGTCGAGGGCGGCCCGGAGAACGCCGTCGTGGGCGGCGGCGACACCGCGATCATGTTCAGCGACAGCCCGGCCGCCAAGGCGCTCATGGAGTACCTGGCGACCAAGGAGGCCGCCGAGATCTGGGCCGCCAAGGGCGGCTTCGCCTCCGGCAACAAGAACGTCGACGACGGCGTGTACCCGGACGAGATCACCCGCAAGACCGCGGGCGCCCTCGGCGAGGCGGAGACCTTCCGCTTCGACATGTCCGACCTCGCGCCGGCCGAGTTCGGCGCCACGCCGGGCAAGGGCGAGTGGAAGATCCTCCAGGACTTCCTCTCCAACGGCGACGTCGACAAGACCGCGCAGGCCCTGGAGCGCGCGGCCAAGAAGGCGTACAAGCAGTAGGGCGAGAGCCGGTCACACGATGAGCGGGAGCGGGAACGTCGCGGTGGTGCCGCCGGAGGGCGGGCGCCGCTCGCTGTGGCGGCGCCACGGCACAGCCGCGCTGTTCCTGCTTCCCGCCGTCGTGCTGCTCGCGGTGTGGGTCGTCTATCCGGCGATCTACACCATCGTGCGCAGCTTCTTCGGCAAGGAGGGCTTCGACGAGTTCGTCGGGATCGACAACTACGAGGCCCTCTTCACCGACGACAGCCTCATCACCGCGATCAAGAACAACGCGATCTGGGTCGCGGTGGTGCCGGCGCTGGTCACGGCGATCGGGCTCATCTTCGCGGTGCTGCTCGAGCGGGTGCGGTTCTCCGTCGCGTTCAAGACCGCCGTGTTCATGCCCATGGCGATCTCCGCGTTCGCGGCGGGCGTCATCTGGCGGATCACGCTCGAGGACGACCCCGAGCGCGGCGTCGTCAACGCCGCGATCACCGAGGTCGCGGACGCGTTCGACCCACCGGGGACGCTGCAGCGGGCGCTCCCTTCCCAGCGTGACGCGCTGCAGGGGACGCCGGAGCGCGGGTTCACCCTGCGCGACCCGGTCGAGCCGGGCGACGTGACGCCGCTCGGGCTCACCGGGATCCCGCCGCGCAGCGTGCCGGAGGACGCCGAGCAGGCGCAGCGCCCGCCGCCACAGCCCGGGACGATCGCGGGCGTCGTCTGGCGCGACTTCAGCCCCGGTGGCGGCAAGCCCGGTGAGGTCGAGCCGGGCGAGAAGGGGCTGCCCGGCGTGACGGTCGAGCTGCGCACGCCCGGCGGCGAGACGCGCACCGCGGAGACCGACGCGAAGGGCGTCTTCCGCTTCGCCGACGTGCAGGAGGGCGGCGACTACCGCGTCGGCGTCGGGAAGAAGACGTTCGCGCAGGGCTCGGACGGCGTCAGCTGGCTCGGCGAGAAGCTCATCGTGCCGTCGCTGCTCATCGCGTACATCTGGATCTGGGCGGGCTTCGCGATGGTGGTGATCGGGGCCGGGCTCTCCGCGATGCCGCGCGACGTCCTCGAGGCGGCGCGGACGGAAGGCGCGAACGAGTGGCAGATCTTCCGCAAGATCACGGTGCCGCTGCTCGCGCCCGTCCTCTCGGTCGTGTTCATCACGATGGTGATCAACGTGCTGAAGGTCTTCGACATCGTGCTGTCGCTCGCGCCGGGGTCGGTGCAGGACGACGCGACCGTGATCGCGGTGTCGATGTGGCGCACGTCGTTCGGCGGCGTCAACGACTTCGGCCTCGGGTCCGCGATCGCCGTGTTCCTGTTCGTGCTGGTCATCCCCGTCCTTGCGTTGAACATCAGGCGATTCCGGAGGGAGCAGTAGCGATGTCCGCGCGCATCACGCGGTTCCTCGGCAAGACCCCCGTCTACATCTTCCTGATCGTCGTCGGGCTGTTCTGGCTCGTGCCGACGCTCGGGCTGCTGGTCACGTCGCTCATGCCGGCGACCGACATCGCGAACGAGGGCTGGTGGACGGTCATCTCCGAGCCCGGGATGACGACGCTCGAGAACTACTCCGAGCTGTTCAAGAACGAGGAGATCGTCGACTCGCTGTGGACGACGCTGTGGATCACGCTCGGCGGCACGGCGATCCCGATCTTCGTCGCGGCGCTCGCCGGCTACGCGTTCGCGTGGATCGACTTCCCCGGTCGCGACTGGCTCTTCATCATCGTGGTCGGGCTGCTCGTCGTCCCGCTGCAGATGGCGCTGATCCCCATCTTCTCGCTCTACAACGACGTCGGCCTGTTCGACACGATCCTCGGCCTCGCGCTCTTCCACGCCGCGTTCGGGCTGCCCTTCGCGATCTTCCTGCTGCGCAACTTCTTCATCGGGATCCCGCGCGAGCTGCTCGAGGCCGCGCGCATCGACGGGGCCTCGGAGCTGACGATCTTCTTCCGGCTCATCCTGCCGCTCGGCCTGCCGGCGATCGCGTCGCTCGGCATCTTCCAGTTCCTGTGGACCTGGAACGACCTGCTCGTCGCGCTGACCTTCGGGCGCGACACCCAGCCGATCACGGTGGCGATCTTCAGCCAGCTGCGGCAGTTCGGCGGGAACATCGAGCTGATCGCGCCGGCGTCCTTCGTCTCGCTCGCGATCCCGCTGGTCGTGTTCTTCGCGTTCCAGCGCTACTTCGTGCAGGGGCTCCTCGCGGGCTCCGTGAAGTAGCTGGCGCGTTTTCGTCCGATACGGCGGGCAACGTTCTCCCTGGCGTGCCCGTCCCCCTGATCGCCATCACCACCTCCGAGCTGCGCAAGCCCGGCAGCTCCGAGGTCGCCACGCCCGCCCACTCGCACGAGCCGGGAGGGCGGCGCGACCTCGCGCTCGCGCTCGCCTATCCGGGGGCGGTCTCGACGGGCGGCGGCGCGCCGGTGATCGTGCCCCCTTTCGCGCCCGAGAACGACGTCGAGGCGATCCTCGACCGCGTCGACGGCGTGGTGCTCAGCGGCGGGCCGGACATCCACCCGTGCCTCTACGGCCAGGAGGAGCACCCGGAGCTCGGGCCGATCGACCTCGGGCTCGACCGCTTCGAGCTCGGCTTCGTCCGCCGCGCGCTCGAGCGCGACCTGCCGATCCTCGGCATCTGCCGCGGGGCGGAGCTCTTGAACGTCGCGCGCGGGGGCACGCTCATCCAGCACGTCGAGGGCCACCGCCAGAAGCAGGAGGCGCGGATCACCACGCACGACGTCCGCGTCGAGAAGGGCAGCCGGCTCGCCAAGGTGCTCGGGGTCACGCGGGCGCCGGTGAACACGTTCCACCACCAGGCCGTGGACGTGCTCGGCGGCGGCGTGCGCGCCGTCGCGTGGAGCGACGACGGGCTCGTGGAGGGCATCGAGCTGGACGGGCCCGACTTCGCGATCGGAGTGCAGTGGCACGCCGAGGGCCTCATCGACGAGCAGTCGCAGTGCAGGCTTTTCTCGCAGTTTGCGGCCGCGGCCCAGCGCTATCGCTCGCGCGCGGTCCGGCCGCGGGCCGCATAGCGCACACTGGCGTGAATCTGGCGTTGCCTGGCGTGTGAACGCCCGTCATGCGGGAAAGCAACAGTTGTGGACGCTGTGGCGACATACGACCCGCAGGACGTCTTCGACGAGGCCTTCACGGCCCCCGGGACGCCGCGCGACGCGTACGGCCCGGTCCTGGAGCGGCTCGCCGGGCACGACCTCGACAGCATGGTGTCCGCCGTCCGCAGGCGGCTCGGCGAGGAGGGCTGCTGCTTCGACGACGAGCCGTTCCGCATCGACGTCGTCCCCCGCGTCATCACCGCCGAGGAGTGGGAGCCACTGGCCTGCGGGCTGGAGCAGCGCGTCCGGGCGCTCGACGCGTTCATCGCCGACGCCTACGGCCCGCGGCGGATCGTCGCCGAGGGCGTCATGCCCGAGCGCGTGCTGGCCGGCGCCGAGCACTTCGAGCCCGAGCTGGCCGAGCTGCCGCCGGCTCGCGTGCGCGTCGCGCTCGCCGGCCTCGACGTCATCCGCTGCGAGAGCGGCGACTTCCGGGTGCTCGAGGACAACCTGCGCACGCCCTCCGGCCTCGCGTACGCCTTCGCCGCCCGCGAGGCCATCGCCGACCTCGTCGGGCGCGACGCGCGGCCGATCAAGGCGGCAGCCGTCGAGGCGCTGGGCCGCGCGCTGCGCGCCGCCGCGCCGGCGGGGGTCGAACGCCCGCGGATCGTCCTGCTCACCGACGGCCCGTCGAACACCGCCTACTGGGAGCACCAGCGGCTCGCCGCGCTGCTGGGCATCGAGCTGGCCACGCTCGACGAGCTGCGGCCGGAGGCCGTCGACGTCGTCTACCGGCGCACCGACGACGACACGCTGCGCGCCGACGACGGGTCCACGACGCAGGTCGGCGGCGCGCTGCTCGACGCGCTGCGCGCCGGCACGCTCGCGTGCGTCAACGCGCTCGGCAACGGCGTGGCCGACGACAAGCTCGTCCACGCCTACGTCGAGGACATGATCCGCTTCTACCTCGGCGAGGAGCCGCGCGTTCGCTCCGTCCGCACCTACGACCTCTCGAGCCACGCCTGCCTCGAGGAGGTGCTCGACCGGATCGAGGAGATGGTGGTCAAGCCGCGCGCCGCGTACGGCGGCGAGGGCGTCTTCATCGGCCCGACGTCGGCGGCAGCCGAGCGCGACCGCATCGCGCGGCTCGTGCGCGAGGACCCGGAGTCGTGGATCGCGCAGGAGACCGTGTACTTCTCGCGCCACCCGACGGTGATCGACGGCTCGCTCGAGCCGCGTCACGTCGACCTGCGGGCGTTCGTCACCTTCGACGGCGAGCGGGCCGAGGCGATGCCCGGCGGCCTGAGCCGGGTGGCGTTCGACGAGGGCGAGCTCGTGGTCAACTCGTCGCAGGGCGGCGGCGCGAAGGACACCTGGGTGCTGCCGTCGTGAGCCGCCCCGTCGCGCTGGACTCATGGGCGACGTGGCCGATCGACGCCGTGCCGTGGACGCTCGGCATCGAGGAGGAGGTCATGCTCCTCGACCCGGAGACGTGGCGCCTGGCCCAGTGCATCGAGGAGGTGCTCGCCGAGCTGCCGCCCGACCTCGCCGCGGTGATGTGCTCGGAGACGCACAGCGGCGCGATCGAGCTGAACACGCGGCCGCACGCGACGGTGGCCGAGGCGGCCGCCGACCTGAGCCGCCTGCGCATGAAGCTGGCCGAGGTGCTCGACCGGCTCGGGCTGCGCGCCGGCTGCTCGGGGACGCACCCGTTCGCCGACTGGTCGGACATGCGCGTGGCCGAGGCCGATCGCCATCAGGCCGTCGCGGGCTCCATGCGCGAGCTGGCCCGGCGCGAGCCGACCTTCGCCCTGCACGTGCACGTCGGCGTGCCCACGTCGGCGGCGGCGATGGCGGCGGCCAACCAGATGCGCGCGCACCTGCCGATCCTGCTCGCGCTCAGCGCCAACTCGCCCTACTGGCAGGGCCGCGACAGCGGGCTGGCCAGCGCGCGGACGCCGCTGTTCCAGGCCTTCCCGCGCGTCGGGATCCCGCGCGCGTTCGCCTCCTACAACGACTGGGTCGAGACCGTCGACCTGCTCGTGCGCTGCCGGGCGTTCCCCGACCCGAGCTTCCTCTGGTGGGACGTGCGGCTCCAGCCGCGCTACGGCACCGTCGAGGTGCGGATCATGGACGCGCAGTGCTCGGTCGAGCGGGCGGCGGCGCTGGCCGCGTTCGTGCAGTGCCTGGTGCGGCTCGAGGCGACCGAGGGCTACGCGCCCGCGCACCTCATCCACGCCCAGGAGGTGCTCGAGGAGAACCGCTTCCTCGCCGCGCGCGACGGCGTCGACGCGTCGCTGGTCGATCCGGCCCGCGAGCGGCGCGTGCCCGTGCGCGACCTGGCCGAGCCGCTGCTCGACGCCTGCGCGCCCCACGCGGCCGAGCTGGGCTGCGAGGCCGAGCTGGGGCTCGTGCGGCTGCTCCTCGACGAGGGCGGCGCCCAGCGCCAGCGCGCTCTGGCCGGCGAGGAGGACGACCAGTGCCGGCTCGTCGAGTCGCTCAGCGGGGCGTTCGCCCCCCTCCCCTCGCGGGTCTAGCGCAGCCGAAGCCGCCGCCGCGTGGTTTGCTCCTGGCGGTTCTTCGCGAGCGTCGTCTCGATCCGGACCTCGCCGCCGCGGAACCGGCGCAGGCCCTTCTTGCGCAGCCGCATGCCGATCGTCGCGCTCTCGCCGGGCAGCAGGTCGAACGACTCGGCCGCCGAGCCGCGCAGCGAACGGCGCCCCGCGGGCCGCCGGCGCAGGTACGCGCTCAGCGCGGTGACGCCGGCGCAGCCGGCCGGCGCGTCCTGCGGGCAGGTGATGGTGAGGGCGACGCGGCGGCCCGCGCGGACCCGCAGCGTGCCGCTGCCGTGGCCCGGCATCGTGCAGTCGGTCCCGGCCAGGGCGGGCTGCGGCTGCGCGAGGTCCCAGACGACGAACGAGTAGCGCGCGCACGGCCTGCGCGCCCACGTCAGCCGCGTCCCGTCGTAGTCGAAGTCGCGCGAGTCGTAGGCGGGGTCGGCGATGTCGGCGAGCGTGGTGCCGAGGCGATCGACGACGACGAGGCGGCGGTCGAGCTGGACGGCGAGGCGTGCGCCCGCGCCCGCGACGCCGAACGGCACGCCGGGCACCGCGATCCGGTGTACGGCCGGGTCGGAGGGCGACGACCACCCGACCTCGGCGACGCCGCGCACGTCGTAGACGAGCGAGCCGTCGGGCTGGAGGTCGTAGTGGTCGATCCCGAGCTCGACCCGGTAGACCTCGTCGAGCTGCGGCCGGCGCAGGACCTGGACGCCGACCCAGGCGCCGTCGTCCCGCTTGATCGGCCGCGCCACGAACTCGCCGGCGACCTGCGAGGGGCTGAACGAGTCGCCGCCGAGCGTCCGCGGCGGCTGCCCCTCCTCGTGCAGCTCGACGCCGCCGCTCTGGAGGCACCGGCCGAGGAAGGCGGTCGCGGCGACGTCGGCGCTGGCGAGGCCGCAGTGCGTGTCGAGCTTCGTCAGCGGCCCGGCGACGGGCCCGGCCAGCGCCGCGTGATCGGCGGGGTACTGCGCCCGCGCGCGCACGCAGTCCGGCGACCCGCCGCAGGTGAAGTGGAAGGTCGTCAGGCCGACGCGCCCCTCGGCGACGTCGAGGTCGAACGACAGCGGCTCCGGCGTGCCCTCGGCCGTCGTGGCGTCGACGTCGCGCCGGCCGCCCGGCCCGTCGGCTACGACCGCCAGGACGCCCGGCCGGCGCTCGAGCCAGACCACCTCGTCGCCGGAGAGGAACGGCCCGTCGAGGCTCGCCAGGAAGGGGTCGCCGTCGACGAGCGGCGTGGGCCCGCCGCCGAAGGGGGCGACGATGCGGTTCTCGGCGCCCGCGGGCGCGGCGGCCGCCAGGAGGGCGAGGGCCACGAGGAGGAGCGTCCGGCGCATGGTCGGACACTACGGGAGGCGCAGCCGCGCGCGCAGGATCTCGGGAGCCCCGCCGCCGGAGTACACGCCGAGCACGAGCACGAGCCCGCCACGGCGCGCGCGGGCGAGGTGGCGCGGGCGCAGCCCGAACGTCAGGCTCGTCCTCTCGCCGAACTCGAGCATCACCGGGCGATGACGCGACGTGAGCGAGCTGCGGTGGCGGCGACCGCGGCGGTCGCGCCAGACGAGCTGCGCGTCGGCGCCGGCGTAGCAGCCCGCCGCGCCGCGGCGCGGGGCCGGACAGCGAAAGGCGACCGACACGCGCCGGTCGCGAGCGACGCGCCGCCGGATCGAGGCCTCGGGCGGCTCGCAGCCCACGACGAGCAGCTCCTGGCGCGGCGGTGTCGCCTCCGTGTCGAACACGCGCACCTCCGCACGCGTGCAGGGCCGCCGGACGTACGCGATGCGCCGGCCGTCGAAGTCGTAGCCACCCTCCGTCGCGCTCGCGTCGTGCGACGAGCCGAAGCCGCCGTCGAGGCGCACCACCTGGAAGCGGCTGAAGCCGCCTTCCTTCCGGCGCAGCGCGACCTCGTCGCCGGCGAGCACCACGTCGGTGGCGGGCCCGCCCGGCAGCGGATGGACCGCCGGATCCGCGGGGCTCGCCCACGCCGGCTCGCCGTTCGCGCGGACGAACGCGAGCGTCCCGTCGGGGCCGAGGTCGAACGACCCTGCCGCCTCGTTCACGCGCAGCAGCTCCTCGCCGGTCGCGCGGCGCCGGACCACGAGCGCCTCATCTCCGTCGCGCAGCGCCACGAGCTCTCCGGCGAGACTGCCCAGGGGCGCCCGGGTCGAGCGCGTCCGGTAGGTGCGCCGGGCGCCGTCGGCCTCGCGCACCTCGAAGCGATCGAAGCACTCCGCCGCCGCCGCCCCGCCGCCCGCCCGGGCGCCGTGGCACCACTCGTCGGGAACGGTCTCGATCCGTTCGAGCGGACCGGCGAGGAGCCCCGTGTGGAACTCGCCCCGCCGGCTGAGGTCCGAGCCGGCGTACTTGCAGTCGTCGTACCAGCACGGGTCGCGGTAGGACGCCAGAGCGACGCGACCGTCCGCGGCGTCGAGGAAGAAGGAGCGGCCGAGCCCCGTGTCGGCGTCGAAGCCGGGCACCCGGCCGACCTCGCGCCGGCCGCCGGGGCCGTCCGCGACGACGGCGAGCTGACGACCCGCGCGCTCGGCCCACAGGATCTCGTCGCCCGCGAAGCGCGGGCCGGCGAAGTGGTTCGGGCCCGGCCACATCGCCGGCGCGGCGCGCGAGCCCGTCTCGATCCGCTGCGTCTGCGCGGCCGCTGCGGGAGCGCAGAGCAGGGCGGCGGCGATCACGCAGGCCCGGAGCGCGGCGCGGGTCAAGAGCCTCGCCTCAGCGCGATCGGCAGGACGTGCTTCAGGTAGGCGCTGCCGTCGAACAGCGGCGCCATCATGACGTTGATGCGGGCCCGCACCGCGCGACGGACCTCGCGGCGGCGCGGCCGGAACGCGAGCGTCACGCGCTCGCCCGGGTCGAGCGCGACGCCGTCCGGGCTCTCCCGCCGCCAGTGCACCTCGCCGTCGCGCCCGCGCCACCGGAGCGTCAGCCAGACCGTCGCGACGCACTCCGCGCTCTCGCCCGGCGCGCACCCGAAGGGGACCCGCACCAGCCCGTCGCGGCCGAGCCGAAGACGTCGCGTCGACGGCACCGGCACGGCGCAGCCCGCGGGGCCGAGCTCGTCCGCCGCGGGGCGGTCGACCTCCCACACGTGCACGGCCGTGTGCCGGCACGGGAGCCTCCCGTAGGCGAGCCGGCCACCGTCGAAGTCGAACCCGCCGACGGTGGCGTTGGCGGCGTGGCGGGCCACGAGCCGCCCCTCGAGGTCGACGACGGTGAACACGCTGTCGAGCTGGCGCCACCCGTTCCTGTTCGGGTAGGTGACCGACTGGAGGGCGATCCGCTCTCCCGCCACCGCGACGTCGACGCTGTCGCGCGTCGCGGGCAGCCGGTGGACCTCGGAGCGGTCCGGCCGCGACCACGCCGCGGTCCCGTCGGTGAGCAGGTACGCGAGCGTCCCGTCGGGCGCGAGAGCGAAATCGCGGACATCCTCCTCGACGCGGAGCAGCTCCTCGCCGGTGTCGCGCCGCAGGACGCGCACGCCGGTCCCGGCCTGCAACCGCGTGTTCAGCGCGACGAGGTCGCCCGCCAGATCGATCCCGGGAGAGGACGACCCGGACGCGCGCTCGTAGCGGCGCACCGTGCCGTCGGCCTCGAAGACGACGGCCTCGGGTGAGGAGTCGCAGGCCGTCGCGCCACCACCGACCGAGACCGCGCCGGCGTCGCACGGCGGCCCGGCCGCGAGCGGACCGGCGGGCGGGCCGCTGCGCAGCAGATGGCGCATCGGGTACTCGACCTGGTAGCGGCCGC